>NZ_JBHVWC010000044.1:75778-93315 GCF_042882445.1 Kitasatospora sp. NPDC058218
TTGTGGGTGTGGGTGGGGGGGGGGGTGGGCGGGGGGTGCTGCGGGCGGGCGCCCGCGGCCCGCCCCGGCGGCGTCCGTTCCGGGGGGGGGGGGGGGGCCGGCCCCGGGCGCCCCCGGGCCCCCGCACACGCCGACTACAGGGTGCCCGCCCAGGAGTTGGTGCCGAGCAGGGTCTTGATGTCCGAGGCGAGGCCGTTGTCGGGGTTCACCAGGAAGCCGAGCTCGTAGAGGGTGTCCTTGTCCCAGTTGGTGGTCAGCAGTCGGACCGGGACGTCGCCGGGGTGGGCCTGGAGAGCGAGCTTCAGTTCGCCCACCACCGTCGGGGTGATCTTGCCGAGCGGCGCGGTGATCTGCACCGGTGGCTTGGTGCCGAGTTCGGCGGAGGAGACGTCGAGGGTGGTGATCTCCTGGCCGAAGATGCTCAGTGAGCCGTCGCGCTCGTTGAGTCGCCCCCGGGCGGAGATGACGTTGTCCTCGACCATCTGGTCGGCCATCAGGTTGTAGGTGGCGGGGAAGAACAGCACCTCGACCGAGCCGTCGCGGTCGGCGAGGGTGATGATGGCCCAGGCGTTGCCGGCCTTGTTGATCCGGCGGTCGACGGCGGTGATCAGGCCGGCCAGGCGGACCTCGCCCTCGGTGCGGCCGGAGCCGAGGAGTTCGGCGATGGAGGTGTCGCGGTTGCGGGAGAGGATGTGCTCGGCGCCGTCCAGCGGGTGGCTGGAGACGTACAGGCCGAGCATCTCCCGCTCCAGGCTGAGCAGTTGCCGGCGCGGCCACTCCCGGTCGGTCAGTTCGAAGTCCAGCCCGATGGCCGGGCCGTCGCCGTCACCGGTGTCCAGGGCGCCGAACAGGTCGTCCTGGCCGATCGCCTGCTGCTTCTTCAGGCCGGTGACGGCGTCGATCGCGCTCTCGTGCACGGTGCTGAGCGACAGCCGGGTGTGCCCGAGGGAGTCGAAGGCGCCCGCCTTGATCAGCGAGTCGACGGTGCGCTTGTTGCACACCACCAGCTCGACCTTGTCCAGGAAGTCCGCGAAGGAGGCGTACTTGCCCTTCTCCTTGCGGGTCTTGACCAGTGACTCGATGACCGGCACGCCGACGTTGCGGACGGCCTTCAGGCCGAACCGGACGTCGCTGCCGACGGCGGTGAAGTCGACCACGGACTCGTTGACGTCGGGCGAGAGGATCTTGATGCCCATCTGGCGGCACTCGGCGAGGTAGACCGCCATCTTGTCCTTGTCGTCCGCCACCGAGGTGAGCAGCGCCGCCATGTACTCGGCGGGGTAGTTCGCCTTGAGGTAGGCGGTCTGGTAGGAGACCAGGCCGTAGGCGGCGGAGTGCGATTTGTTGAAGGCGTAGCCGGCGAACGGGACCAGGACGTCCCAGACGGCCTGGATGGCCTCGTCGGAGTAGCCGCGTTCCTTGCAGCCCGCGTGGAAGGGGACGAACTCCTTCTCCAGCACCTCCTTCTTCTTCTTGCCCATCGCGCGGCGCAGCAGGTCGGCCTGGCCGAGGCTGTAGCCGGCCAGCACCTGCGCGGCTCGCTGGACCTGCTCCTGGTAGACGATCAGACCGTAGGTGGGGCCGAGGACCTCCTTGAGGGGTTCCTCCAGCTCCGGGTGGATCGGGATGATCTCCTGCTGGGCGTTCTTGCGCAGGGCGTAGTTGGTGTGCGAGTTCATGCCCATCGGGCCCGGCCGGTACAGCGCCGAGACGGCGGAGATGTCGGCGAACTCGGTCGGCTTCATCAGCTTGAGCAGGGCGCGCATGGGGCCGCCGTCGAGCTGGAACACGCCCAGGGTGTCGCCCCGGGCGAGCAGTTGGTAGGTGGTGGGGTCGTCGAGCGCGATCTTCTCGATGTCGACGTCCACGCCCCGGTTGGCCTTGACGATCTTGATGCAGTGATCGATGATGCCCAGGTTCCGCAGACCCAGGAAGTCCATCTTGATCAGGCCCATGGCTTCGCACGACGGGTAGTCGAAGCCGGTGATGATCACGCCGTCCTTGTCCCGCATGTGCAGCGGGATCAGGTCGAGCAGCGGGGTGGAGGAGAGGATGACGGCGGCGGCGTGCACGCCGGTGCCGCGGATCAGGCCCTCGATGCCCAGGCCGGTGTCGATGATCTTCTTGACGTCGGGCTCGTTCTGGTACAGCGAGCGGATCTCGGTGCCCTCGTTGTACCGCGGGTGCTTCTCGTTGAAGAGGTCCGCCAGCGGGACGCCCTTGCCCATCACGTCCGGCGGCATCGCCTTGGTGATCCGGTCGCCCATGGCGAAGGGGTAGCCGAGGATGCGGTTGGCGTCCTTGACGGCGGCCTTGGCCTTGATCGTGCCGAAGGTGTTGACCTGCGCGGTGTAGGCGGAGCCGTACTTGTCGGTGACGTAGCGCACCATCTGGTCGCGCTGGCGGTCGTCGAAGTCGATGTCGACGTCCGGGGGGTTGATGCGCTCGGGGTTCAGGAACCGCTCGAACAGCAGGTCGTGCTCCAGCGGGTCCAGCTCGGTGATCCGGGTCAGGTAGGAGACCATCGAGCCGGCGGCCGAGCCTCGGCCCGGACCGACCGGGATGCCGTTGTCCCGGGCGTACTGGCAGATGTCGGCGACCACGAGGAAGTAGGCGTCGAACCCCATCGGGGAGATCACGCCCATCTCCAGCTCGATCCGGTCCAGCACCTCCTGGCTCGGGTTGTCGCCGTAGCGGAGCTGCAGCCCGGCGGCGATCTTCTTGCGCAGGAACGACGCCTGGCTCTCGCCCTCGGGGACGTCGAACTGCGGCATCCGGTCGACGTAGGTGAAGACCTCGTCGTAGGACTCGACCCGCTCGGCGATCGCCAGGGTGTTGTCGCACGCCTCCGGCAGCTCGCGGAACAGCTCGCGCATCTCCTCGGCGGTCTTGATGTAGTAGCCGGAGCCGTTGAACTTGAACCGGTTCGGGTCGTCCTTGTTCTTGCCCACGCCGACGCAGAGCAGGCTGTCGTGGGCGTCCGCCTGGTCGGCGGTGACGTAGTGCGAGTCGTTGGTCGCCAGCAGCGGGATGTTCAGGTCCTTGGCCAGGCGCAGCAGGTCCTGGCGGACGTCCTGCTCGATGGACAGGCCGTGGTCCATCAGCTCCAGGAAGTAGTTCTCCTTGCCGAAGATGTCCTGGTAGGCACCGGCCGCCTTGACGGCCTCGTCGTACTGCCCGAGCCGCAGCCGGGTCTGCACCTCGCCCGAGGGGCAGCCGGTGGTGGCGATGATGCCGCTCGCGTTGGCCGCGATCAGCTCGCGGTCCATGCGGGGCTTCATGTAGTAGCCCTCCATCGACGCGAGCGAGGAGAGCTTGAAGAGGTTCCGCAGCCCGGTCGCGTTCTGCGCCCACATGGTCATGTGGGTGTAGCGGCCGCCGCCCGAGACGTCCTTGCCGCCCTCGCCGTCGGAGCTCGCCGGGCGCTGGCCGCCGGGTGACCAGAACACCTGCTTCTTGTGGAAGCGCGAGGACGGGGCGACGTAGGCCTCGATGCCGATGATCGGCTTCACGCCGGTCTTCGCGGCGGCGTGGAAGAACTCGTACGCGCCGAACATGTTGCCGTGGTCGCTCATCGCGATGGCCGGCATGCCCTGCCGCTCGGCCTCCGCGAAGAGCTTTCCGTTCTTCGCCGCTCCGTCCAGCATCGAGTACTCGGTGTGGACGTGCAGGTGTGTGAACGTGTCGGACACGGCAGTGGGCTCCTTGTCGGGGCGGCGCGGGGCGGGGCGCTTCGGTGCAGGGCGCCTCGGTGGGGGCGCGGGGCGCTGCGGGTCGGGCTTCGGCGGGTGCGGTGCAGGAGGCCGGTGGGGCGGGCAGTGCGGGCTAAGCCGTCCAGGCTAGCGGGTCGGCGGGCGGGAGCGGTGCCGGCGGCGTGTCGCGGCCCCGGTGCTTGACAGCGGGCCGTTTCCCGACCGCCGTCCGTACCCGACCCGGTGCCGACCGACCGTTCGGGCCGACCGTTCGGACTGACCGTTCGGCCCGGCGACCGTTCGGGCCGACCGGTTGCTCGGTGCGACTCCTCCGCCCGGTGATCCGGACCGGCCGGTCAGGCCGGGGCCGGACCCGGGTAGCGCACGTCGGTCAACCGCTCGGACACCTCCCAGAGACGGCGGCCGGTCTCGGCGTCGGCCGCCGCGGGGGACAGCGGGACCGTCGTCGGCCCGCCGCGCAGTTCGGCCGGGCCGTCCGGCCCGATGAACGTGCCCCCCTCCACCACCGGACCGGTCGCCGCGTACAGCTGCGGCAAAGCGCCGCGGGCCGGCGTCTGAGCGAGCAGCGGGTTGCCGATCCGGCCGAGGAGCACCCGCCACAGGCCGGTCGGCGTACCGGTCTGCAGGTTGGTGGCGGTGTAGCCGGGGTGGGCGAGCAGGCTGCGCACCGGGCTGCCCGCCGCGGTCAGCCGCCGGTGGAGCTCCCGGCCGAAGACGGCGTTCGCGAACTTGGACTGGTTGTAGAAGGCCATCGGCGAGTAGCCCCGCTCGCCGTCGAGGTCGTCGAAGCGAAGGCGCCCCCTCCGGTGGTTGAGCGAGCTCACCGTGACGACGCGGGGGTCGTGTCCGACGCTCAGCAGGTCGAGCAGCAGGCCGGTGAGTGCGAAGTGGCCGAGGTGGTTGCAGGCGAACTGGAGCTCGTGGCCCTGCGCGCTCAGCGATCGCGGCGGTGCCATCACGCCGGCGTTGTTGACCAGGACGTCGAGCCTCGGGTGATCGGCGCGGACCTGGTGGGCGAAGGCCCGGACGGAGTCGAGGTCGGCCAGGTCGAGGTGGCCCACCGCGACCTGGGCTCCCGGCTGCTCGTGGGTGATCCCGGCGGCGGCCCGCCGGCCCTTCGCCACGTCCCGGACCGCGAGGAGCACCCGGGCGCCCCGGGCCGTGAGTGCCCGGGTGGTCGCCAGGCCGAGGCCGCTGTTCGCGCCGGTGACGAGGAACACCCGCCCGGTCTGGTCCGGGATCTGCTCGGCCGTCCACTGCTGATGCGCTGTCATGCGGCACATGCTGCCGTTTGTGTCACTCGGTGTCAATGTGCTCCCGAGTGCCATTGGAGGCAGGGGGTTACCATGGCCAGATGAGTTCCCGCCCGGACGTCACCATGGCCCAGCGCAAGCGCCGGCTCGTCTCGAACGAGTTGACCGAGGCCGCGCTCCAGTTGCTGGCGTCGCAGGGCTTCGACGCGGTGACCATCGACGAGATCGCGACGACGGCGGGCGTCTCGAAGCGGACCTTCTTCCGGTACTTCGCGTCCAAGGAGGACGTGGTCGTCCAGTTCCTGGCCGAGCTGGGGGCGGGCATGCACCAGGAGCTGGCGGCCCGACCCGGCGGGGAGGCGCCCTCCGTGGCGCTGCTGCACGCGGTCTCCGTCCCCGTCGCGGCCTGCGGTGACCACGCCGACCGGGCCCTGCGCGTGGTCCAGCTGATCCTGCGCACCCCCGCCCTGCTCGCACGCTTCCTGGAGCGCCAGGTGCAGTGGCGTGAGGAGCTGGCCGCGGAGCTGGCGCGTCGCCTGGGCATCGATCCCGCGGCCGACCTGTACCCGCGGCTGGCCGCCGGGACGGCACTGGCGGCCTTCGACGCCGTGCTGCAGCGGTGGAGCGACAGCGACGGTGCCGAGGATCCCGTCGAGCTGACCGCACGGGCCTTCGCCGTCATCGCTCCGGCGCTCGACGCGGTCGCGGCCCCGCAGGACCGCACGGCTCCGCCCGCCTGACGGGCCCCGGGCCCCGGGTCGCCGGCTGCCCGGCGCAGCGGTGCGGATCGGGCGGGTGGGGACAGCGTCCCGTCCGGCCCGGCGACCGCAGTGGATCATGGACGGCTAGGCTGCTGCCCCGTCACGTCCTCGTGGAGGGCGCTTGGGAACGAGGACGGGAGCCAGCTCATGATGGGACCGGCGCACGCGCTGTCGGGCGCGGCGGCGTGGTTGGGTGCGGGGGCGCTCGCGGCGGGGCTGGGCGAGCCGATGCCCTGGCCGGTGCTGCTGGCGGGGACGCTGATCTGTGCGGGGGCCGCGCTGGCGCCGGACCTGGACCACAAGGCGGCGACGATATCCCGGGCCTTCGGGCCGGTGTCGCGCACGCTCTGCGAGGTGATCGACAAGCTCTCGTACGCGGCCTACCGGTCGACCCGGAAGAAGGGCGATCCGCGCCGCTCGGGCGGGCACCGGACGCTGACCCACACCTGGCTCTGGGCGGTGCTGTGCGGCGCCGGCGCCGCCGCGGTGGCGGTGTACGGCGGCCGCTGGGGGGTGCTGGCGGTGCTCTTCGTGCACATGGTGCTGGCGATCGAGGGGCTGCTGTGGCGCCATGCCCGGGTCTCCAGCGACGTGCTGGTCTGGCTGCTCGGGGCGACCAGCGCCTGGGTGCTGGCGGACGTCCTGGACAAGCCGGGGAACGGTTCGCACTGGCTGTTCGACCAGCCCGGGCAGCAGTACCTGTGGATCGGCCTGCCGATCGCGCTCGGCTCGCTGGTGCACTGCCTGGGGGACGCGCTGACCGTGTCGGGCTGCCCGGTGTTCTGGCCGATCCCGATCGGGCGCAAGCGCTGGTACCCGGTCGGGCCGCCGAAGGGCCTGCGGTTCCGGGCGGGCAGCTGGGTCGAGATCAAGGTGCTCACGCCGGTCTTCATGGGCCTGGGCGGGGTCTGCGCGCTGGGGGCGCTCGGCTTCTTCGGCTGATTCGGAGCGGCCGCGCTCGGGTCGTCCGGGGCGTCCGGCCCGGTCCCGGCCGTATTCGTCCGGTCCGGTCCTAGCCGGGCCGGACGCTGCCGGGTGCCGGCCAGCGGCGGTGGTACTGGTCGATGACGAAGTGGTGCCCGTGCTGCCAGCCGCCGGCGGCCGGGTGGGCGTTGCTGAGGTGGGGGTGGTCCGGCGGCAGGTCGGCGTGGACGTGGTCGAGTTCGTCCGCGTCGCGCGCGGGCCAGAGCGCGGTGGCGGCCGTCGCGGCGGCGAGCGCGACGGCGCCGAGCACCCCGGCGGTGGCCGGCAGCCCGGCAGCGGCGGCCAGCCAGCCCGCCAGCGGGTAGGTCAGCAGCCAGCAGGAGTGCGAGAGCGAGAACTGCGCGGCGAAGGCGGCCGGCAGGTCGGCGTCGGCCGCGGAGCGGCGCAGCACGCGGCCGCCCGGGGTGAGGACCGCCGAGCAGGCGGCGCCGATCGCGGCCCAGGCGGTCAGGACCGCGCCCCAGGACCAGGCGCTCGGGGCGGTGGCGGAGACGGCGGCCACCGCCGCCAGGACCACGGGCAGGGCGAAGGCGGCCGGGAGCATCACGGCGCGGTCACCGATCCGGCCGAGCAGGCGCGGCAGCAGGAGGGCGGCCAGCATGGAGCCCGCGCCGTACGCGCCGAGCGCGAGGGAGAGGGCGCCGGCGGGCCGGTGGAAGTGCTCGCGGACCAGGACGACGGTGTTGACGAAGACGATGGCTCCGGCGGCGGCGACGCCGAGGTCCAGGGCGAGCAGGGCCCGCAGGCGCGGGGTGGCCCGGAACAGTCGGGTGCCGAAGGCGGCCTTGGTGTAGGCGCCGCCGGCGCGCTCGACGGGCACCGGTTTGGGCAGGACGGCGGACACCACGAGGGCCGCGGAGGCGAGGAAGCCGGCGGCGGTGCCGGCGAACAGCCAGCCGGCGGAGACCACGGCCAGCAGCCCGGCGGCGAGCGCGGGGCTGAACAGGCTCTCCAGGTCGTAGGCCAGCCGGGACAGCGACAGCGCCCGGGTGTAGTCGCGCTCGGCGGGCAGCACCTCCGGGATCGTGGCCTGGAAGGTCGGTGTGAACGCGGCGGAGGCGGCCTGGAGGAGGAAGACCAGGGCGTAGACCTGCCAGACCTGGGTGACGAACGGCAGGGCGAGTGCGACGGTGGCCCGGCTGAGGTCCATGGCCACCATCAGGGCCCGGCGCGGAATCCGGTCCGCCAGGGCGCCGGCGAGCGGGGCGATCGTGACGTACGCGACCATCTTGATCGCCAGGGCGGTGCCGAGGACGGCCGAGGCGTGGTCACCGGCGAGGTCGTAGGCCAGCAGGCCGAGCGCCACGGTGGCCAGACCGGTGCCGACCAGGGCGACGATCTGGGCGGTGAACAGGTGGCGGTAGGTGCGATTGCGCAGGATGGCCGGCATGCGGTCCCGTCCCCGGGTCGGCGTCGTGCGGGTACGCCGACATCGTAGCCAACATGTGCGTACCTGTGCACATGATTGCGGCAGGCGGCAGGCGGCAGGCGGCAGGCGGCAGGCGGCAGGCGGCAGGCGGCAGGCGGCAGGCGGCGGAGCGCAGACAGCGGAGGCGGCAGACAGCAGGCCGCGACGCCCGGGGGAGGCCCTTACGGCACTCTGATTTGCCAACCCTTTACACTCCTGTAGAGCCGGCGCCCGGTCCCCCGACCAGGCCGCCGCCGAACCGACCACCCTCGTCGCAGTGAAGGAGTCGCGGTCCCCGCGATGGACGAACCTCCCAGTTCTCACCGTGCTGTTCCCGCCAAGACGTGCTCATCCACCGGGGCGGGGGTGGCACGGTGACCGACGTCCTGCTGCTGCTCCTCGCGCTGGTGCTCACCGCCGCGTGCGCGGTCTTCGTCGCGGCGGAGTTCTCCCTGACCACTGTCGAGCGGGGCGCCCTCGAACGCGCCGCCGAGGCCGGTGAGCGCGGCGCCGCGACCGCGCTGAAGGCGGCCCGGCGCCTCACCTTCCAGCTGTCCGGCGCCCAGCTGGGCATCACCATCACCAGCCTGGTGATCGGCATGGTCGCCCAGCCGTCGGTGGCCGCGCTGCTGCACGGCCCGCTGGAGGCGCTGGGCCTGCCGAGCGGCGTGGTGAACACCGTCGGGATCCTGCTCGGGGTCCTGCTGTCCACCGTCGTGCTGATGGTCGCGGGCGAGCTGGTGCCCAAGAACTGGGCCATCTCGCGCCCGCTCGCCGTGGCGAAGGTGGTGGCCGGGCCGCAGTACTACTTCTCGGCCGCGTTCTCGCCGCTGATCGGGCACCTCAACAACACCGCGAACCACGTGGTGCGCCGGCTGGGCCTGGAGCCCGCCGAGCACCTCGCCTCGGCCCGGACGCCGCAGGAGCTGGTCGCGCTCGCCCGGCACTCCGCCCGCGCGGGCGCGATAGAGCCCGACACCGCCGAACTCTTCGTCCGCTCGCTCAACCTGCGCGAACTGACGGCGGAGAACGTGATGACCCCCCGGGTCGACGTCCGGGCCCTGGAGGAGCACGCCACGGCGGCCGACGTCGCCAACCTCACCCGTGCCACCGGCCTGTCCCGCTTCCCCGTCTACCGCAACAACCTCGACCAGGTCGTCGGCGCGGTCCACATCAAGGACGCGCTCACCGTCCCCGCCGACCGGCGTCACCTGCACCCGGTGGCGAACCTGATGACCGAGCCGCTGCTGGTGCCCGAGACGCTCACCGTCGACCGCCTGCTGGACCTGCTCCGCGGTGAGGAGACCATGGCGGTGGTCATCGACGAGTACGGCGGCACCGCCGGCATCGCCACCCTGGAGGACATCGTCGAGGAGGTCGTCGGCGAGGTCGTCGACGAGCACGACCCCGCCGAACTGCCCGACCTCATCGACCTCGGCGAGGGCCAGGACGGGCGCCACCGCTGGGACGCCGACGGCATCACCCGCACCGACCAGCTCGACGCCGTCGGCCTGCCCGGCACCGAGGGGCCGTACGAGACCCTCGCCGGGCTGATCGCCGAGCGCCTCGGCCGCATCCCCGTCCCCGGCGACATCGTCGAGACCGACGGCTGGACCCTCCACGTCACGTCCGTCGCGCACCACGTCGCCGAACGCGTCCGCATCTGCGGCCCGGCACCCGACACCGACGCCCCGGCGGACACCCGCCCGACCGGCGGCGCGGCCGACGGCACCGGACGCCGCCCGGAGGAGAACCGATGACCGCGATCCAGCTCGTCATCGGGCTGCTCACACTGGTGACCAACGCCTTCTTCGTCGGCGGCGAGTTCGCCCTCATCTCGGTGCGGCGCAGCCAGATCGAACCGCGCGCGGAAGCCGGCGACCGGCGCGCCCGCACGGTGATCTGGGGTCTGGAGCACGTCTCCGCGATGCTGGCCACCGCCCAGCTCGGCATCACCGTCTCCTCGCTGGTGCTCGGCGCGGTCGCCGAACCGGCGATCGCCCACCTGCTGGAGCCGCCGCTGCACGGCCTCGGCGTCCCGGACGCGCTGATCCACACCATCGCGTTCGTCGTCGCGCTGACCGTGGCGACCTACCTGCACATGCTGCTGGGCGAGATGATCCCCAAGAACATCGCCCTGGCCGCGCCGGAGAAGGCCGCCTACCTGCTGGTGCCGCCGCTGGTCGGGGTGACGCGCGCGGTGCGGCCGATCGCCTTCTCGATCAACGCCTTCGCCAACCGGATCCTGCGCCTGCTGAAGGTCGAACCCAAGGACGAGGTGGCCTCGGTGTTCACCGAGGAGGAGCTGGCCCGCATGGTCAAGGACTCCTCCGACGCCGAGCTGCTCAGCGACCGCGACACCGAACTGCTGCGGGACGCCCTGGAGCTGGGCTCCCGCCCGGTCTCGGAGGTCGTCACCCCGCGCGAGGAGATCGTCTTCGCCGGACCGGGCGCCACGCCCGTCGAGCTGGAGCAGCTCGCCGCCCGGACGGGCTTCTCCCGCTTCCCCGTGCTGGACGCGGACCGGACGGTGCTCGGCTACCTGCACATCAAGGACGCCCTCGAACAGGACGGCGCCCGCGACCGGCCCTTCCCGGCCCGTGCGCTGCGCCCGATCGCCCGCGTCCCCGAGTCCACGCCGCTGGACGACGTGCTGACCGCCATGCGCCGCTCCGGCACCCACCTGGCCGCCGCGATCGCCGCCGACGGCACCGCCTCCGGCCTGGTCACCATGGAGGACGTCCTCAAGGAGCTGGTCCGCCCGGCACCCGCGCGGCCGTAGCGCGGGGCCGGGGGCGGGCGAGGAGGACCCGGGCGCCCCCGGTGGCCCGAACGACGACAGCCCGCCCCGGTCGGAACCGGGGCGGGCTGTCGGGTGTCCGGCAACCCCGCGGTGCTGCCGCGGCGTTGCCGAACGGCGTGTCCTACTGGACGGCCGCGGTGGCCCGGGCGGGCGCCTGGGCGGTGGCGGGCCGGGGCTTCAGGACGCGCTCGGCGAGCTCGCCGAAGACGAGGCCGAAGGACGTCCACAGCACCAGCTGGATGGCGAGGGCCGCGAGGCGGAACTGCCACAGCAGGGTGGCGGGGAACTCCTCGGGGACTTCGTCGATGGTGGGCAGCAGGGCGTAGGCCAGGCCGACGGCCAGCACGAAGCCGGCCCCCGCCGCGACGGCCGCGTACCAGTTCCCGAGCCGGGGAGCCAGGCGCTTGCCGACGATCACGGCGGCCACCGCGAGGAGCACCGCGAGCAGCAGCATCAGGAAGTACAGGACGGTGCGCTTCCCGATGGTGTCCGGGTCCCCGACGGACGGCGGGTTGGCCGGGTACTTGACGAACGGCACGAGGTAGACGGTCACCAGTGCGCCGAGCGACAGGACGACCGCGGTGGCGCGGGCACCGAAGCGCCCGATCCGGCCGAGGGCGAAGCAGAAGGCGAGCGAGGCGATCCCGCCCATGGCGACGGCGAACAGGAGGATCCCGGTCGCCAGGCCCGCGGTGGACTGCAGGGACCGGCTGACCAGCTCCGGCTCCATGTCCATGCCGTGGTGGGCGGAGTGCGCCTCCTCGAAGGCGATGGCGGAGTCCACGTGGGACTCGCCGAGGAAGTAGGCGGTCAGGAGCGCGAGCAGGCCGGCCGCGAGGCCGGCCAGCATGCCGCGCACCAGCAGGGATCTGACGGTGGTGGAGTTCACGGGGGTGCTTCCTCGTCTCAGTGGCAGGGGAAGCCGAGCAGGTGGCGCCCGTCGTGGACCCACTCGTGGACGTTCTCGCCGGAGATGAGGGAGGTGGCGCCCTGTTCGGCGCCGACGAAGTAGAGCAGCACCAGCATCAGGATGCCGAAGAACGCCGCCCAGGGCAGGACGGCCCGCACGGGGATGGGGGCCGGAGCCTCACCGGTGGCGGGGGAGAGCGGGGTGGCGATGGACGAAGCCATGGCTGAACCTCCTTGGGGAAACTCGCGTCCCAATCGATGGAGCACAGACGACGGCTCGGGGTCTGACTCACCGTCGGCCCCGCACACCCCTGGTCGGGAGGTACGGCGCCGGGCGGCATACAGTGGCGCGACCGTACCGGAGTCTCACCGGCTTCCTCGCACCGTCGTCACAACGCCCGCGACCGTACCGCCTGGCGGGCGCGCGGCCAAGGGCGTGCGCCGAGGCCGGGGGCGCGGATCCGTCCGCCGGGGCGGGGGTGACGACGGGAGGCCGCGCCTTTGCGGTGCGGGTAGTGGACGAAGGGGTTCCAGGATGACCGTACGGGTGATGTTGATCTCACCGGCGGCCAGTACGGCGCTGCGGGCGGCACGGTTCGACGACGGATCGGGCCTGGACGCCCGTGGGCTGGACGCCGCGCGGTCGGCGGCGGGCACCCTGCCGCTCTCCGGTCACGTCCTGGTGTCGCCGTCGCTCCGCTGCCGGCAGACCGCACAGGCCCTCGGCCTCACCGCCTCGGGCGGGGCGCCGTCCGGTTGGGCGATGGGGGCGTGGCGCGGCAGGACGCTCGACGAGGTGGCCGCCGAGCAGCCCGACGCGGTGGCCGGATGGCTCTCCGACCCGGCCGCGGCGCCGCCCGGCGGGGAGTCGCTGGCCGGGCTGTGCGACCGCGCCGCCGGGTGGCTGGACGCGCTGGCCGAGGGCGGCGGGCGCGTGCTGGCGGTGGTGGAGCCGGAACTCGTCAGGGCCGCCGTGGTCCATGCGCTGGGGAGTCCGGCGACGGCCTTCTGGCGGCTCGACGTCCCACCGCTGACGGCCACCGACCTCAGCGGGCGGGCCGGCCGGTGGAACGTCCGCCTGGGCGCCGGCCTCGGTCCCGCTCCGGCCGGCGGCGCCGGCCCGGAGTGAACCCGGGCCGGCCCGGGTTCACAGGGCGGCGGCCACCCGGTCCGCGGTGCGGAGGGTGACGGCGGCCAGCGTGAGGGTCGGGTTGGCGGTGCCGCCGGTGGGGAAGACGGAGGCGCCGACGACCCACACGCCGGGGTGGTCGTGGGACTGCCCGGCCTCGTCGACCACCGAGGCGAACCGCTCGGTGCCCATCCGCATGGTGCCGATCAGGTGGCCCGACCCCTTGTACGCCAGGGTCGGCTGCAGCGGAGCCACCTCCTGGGCGCCGATGGTCGACTCGATGTGCTGCCAGAGCCTGCGGGCGACGCTGTGCCCGTAGGCGAGCGCCCGCCTGGAGTAGTCGTCCAGCTGGTAGCTGAGCTTGGGCCGGGGCTGGTCGAGGCCGTCCCGCTCGTCGGAGAGGGTGATCCGGTTGGCCGGGTTCGGCAGCTGCTCGGTCGCGTAGCTGAACCGCAGCATGCGGGTGACGCGGTGGTTGACGGCCTGCTGGAGTTCGCTGCCGGTGCGCAGGATCCGTCCGCCGGCGCCGTCCCACAGGAGCCGGTCGACCGCGGCCTCCGGGGACTCGGTGCGCCCCCAGCCGTCGTTGCCGACGGTCAGCCGGAAGGCCCCGTTGTTCCTCCGGAACGGCCCGTCGCGGAAGTCCTCGATGCCGAGGATGGTCTGCGGGCCCCGGAACGGGAACAGCGGCTCGGGGAAGAGTCCGACCACCTCCTCGGTCGGGTGGTCCATGAGGTTGCGGCCGACCTGGTCACTGGTGTTGTCGAGTCCGGAGGCGAGCCAGAGCTTCGGCGTCTCCACGGCGTTCAGTGCCAGCACCACCTGCCGGGCGGAGACCCGCTGCTCGATCCGGTCGGTCGTGCTCCAGTCCTTGAACGCGACCACCGGGGTGCCGCCCTGGCGCCGGATCAGCCTGGTGACCACCGAGGCGGTGCGGAGCTCGACGCCGAGCTTGTCGGCCCGCCGGAGGTGGTGCCCGGCGTCGTACTTGGCCCCCGACGGGCAGATCGGCAGACAACTGGAGTGGCCCTGGCAGGCGACGCGCCCCTGGTAGTCCTCGGAGTTGCGGGCCTGCGGCGTGGTGATCGGCGTGACCCGGACGCCGTCGATGGGCGCGATGCCGGCCAGCGCGGCGCGGACCCGCTCGTCGCCGTAGCTGGGTGCGATGCCGGGCATCGGGAACTCCGCGCTGCGCGGGGTGTACGGCGCCCACTCGGCGCCGTTGCCGGAGACCCCGAGTTCGGCCTCGGCCCGGACGTAGAACGGCTCCAGCTCGGCGTAGTCGAACGGCCAGTCCACGCCGCGCCCGTACCGGCTGCCGAGCCGGAAGTCGCCCTCCAGGAAGCGCGGGCAGTTGCCGCGCCAGGCCCAGGTGCTGCCGCCGGTCATCCGCTGGAAGCCGCTCTTGAAGAGGTCCGGCCCGTTCTCCAGGTAGTAGCGGTTCATGGTGACCGGATCGCCGACGCCGTCCGAGGAGGGGGCGACGCCGAGCGCGTTGTTGGGCAGTCCGGCGTACGGCGAGGGCACGCCCTTGGTCGGGGAGAGCTGGTAGTTGTCGACGAACCTGGTGCGTTGGATGCTGGTGACGGGGTTGTCGCCGGCGTCCAGGATCAGGACGCGGGCCTCGGGCCGGGCGGTCTTGACCTGCCAGGCGGTGAGCGCCCCGGCGACGCCGGCGCCGACGATGACGAGGTCGTAGTCGAAGTCCATGGCGGTGGGTTCCTCCGCTCGGTCAGGGGTGTTCGGTCCAGTAGCCGTAGCCGCTCGGCGCGGGCGGTGTGGGGGCGGCGGAGCCGGGGTGGGCCTGGATCACCTTCCAGACCAGACCGGACCGGTACTGGTCGGGGGTCTCGGGGCCGTCCGTGCTGCCGTCCGGGCGAAGGAACTGCCCGGTGTACCAGACGATGACGGTGGCCCGGGCCGCCTGGGCCAGGGCGGTGTCGGCGTCGAGGGCGGCCTTGAGCCGCGCGCCGGGGTCGGGAGAGGACGCGGCCTCGTGCCACGCGGTGACGAGCCGGCCGAGGTCGGCGGGATAGGCCCGCTCCAGCCGCTGCCGGAAGGCGTCGGCGAGCGGGCCGTCGAGGGCCGGCTCGCCGGTGAGGTGTTCGGAGAGCGTGCGGAAGTCGATGCTGTCGATCATGGTCGAGTGGCCTCTCCCCGGTCGCTGCCCGGCGGGGTGGGGGGCCTCGCAGGGGTGGGTCGTGGTGATGGTGACGGCGCGGTCGTTGCTCCGGACGGTGGACGGGAGGGCCCGGCCGGCGCCGACGGCCCGGGTACTGGGTCCTGGTGCTGGGCGGCCTGGGTGCGACTGTGCCGGATGACGCCCGAAGGTGCTGTGTAGTCGAACTATGCATGCCGTCGGGCCGCCCGGCGAGCCGGTGGACGGCGGCCGCCGGGCGGGCGGTGGGGTGCGCGCCGGGACCGCCTCGCCCGTTCGGGGGAGAGGGCCGCGCGTGTGGTCGCCGTCGGCGCCCCGCGGCGTCGGGCCCGGTCGCCGGGTGGTGGGGGGTGGTTTCGGCCATCGCGGGGCGAAGCGGCGCAGAACACGGTCTTGTCGGGGCGGGCGGGGCGGCTGTTCCATGGCGGCATGGTCCGACGCGAGCTCGTTCTGATGACCGATCACAGCTCGACCGAGGGCAGCCGGGAGATCCTGTCCACCGCCGTACGCGCGCTCACCGGCAGAGCGCCCGTCCTGTTCGATGCGCGGCACTTCATGACCGGCGGCACCGGCCGGATCTCCGGCGGCGGCACCGGGGATCCGGGCGGTGCGGGTGGCGGCCTCCGTCTGGAGGTGCCCGGCGAGGGCGCCGCCGTGACGGCCGAGGCGGTGATCGTCTACGAGATCCCGCCGCACCGGCGCCGCGACTTCGAGGCCTGCCAACTGCTGCTCCGCGCCCACGGCGCCCGCTCGCTCGGCACCGGCGTCGACGCCTGGCGGGCGGCCACCGAGAAGGACCTCACCGTCGAGCGGTTCGTCCGGGACGGCGTCCCGCACATGCCCACCATCGCGTTCTCCCGGCCGAGCCCGGAGGCCGCCGCCGAGGCGTTCGACCGTCTCGGCGGCGACGTCTGGGCCCGGCCGACCGTCGGCATGGGCGGCAACGACGTCTTCCACCTCACCACCGGTGCCCAACTCGCCGCCGCCGCCCGCTACTACGCCGAGGCGGGGGCCGACTGGCTGATCGCCCGCGACGCCCGGAACTTCACCGCGGCCGGCCGGCGGCACCAGTACCGGGTGGTGGTGCTCGACGGGCGGGTGGTGCGCGCGGTGGAGCACGTCCAGCCCGACCCGGACGCGCCGTGCAACGAGAGCCGCGGCGCCGTCTCGACCGTGCTGGCCGAGAACGAACTCCCGGCCGGACTCGCCGAGTTGGCCATCTCAGCGACCAAGTCACTCGACCTCCCGCTGGCCGGCGTCGACCTCGCCGCCGAGAGCGGCGGCGTGGTCTTCGAGGTGAACGTCCACCCGCAGTTCGGCACCGTCGGCGGCCTGGAGTCGGTCGCCGTCCCGTACGCCGCCGCCCACCTGGCGTCGACGCCGGGGTAGGGGGAGCGGTGCCGGCCGGAGGCAGGGGCGCGCAGACCAAGTGCGCGTGGAGGGGGTAGGCGACGGTACGGCCCCTGCGAACATTAGGGTTCGGCTGACAACGTGGTGACGCTGATCACACGTCAGTACGCTGTTCGTCGTCCGCTTCGCCTGCTCGCCGGACGCTCTCGAGCTGCTCCGCGAGTACCGCAGGGGCGAATCCGATCTGATCCGGCGTGACGGAGTGTTCTATCTGATCGCGGTACGCGACTTTCCGAGACCGCCTTGAACGAGGATCCTGCCGGATTCGTCGGCGTGGACCTGGGGATCGTCAACATCGCCACCACGTCCACCGGTTACCGGGCTGCCGGGCGTGGACTGAACCGGCACCGCAAGCGGCAGCTCGACCTGCGGAAGAAGTTGCAGGCCAAGGGCACCAAGTCTGCCAAGCGCCTGCTCAAGAAGCGGAACCGGCGCGAGCGGCGTCACGCCGCGAACGTCAACCACATCATCTCGAAGACCATCGTCACCACCGCTGAACGCACCGGCCACGGCATCGCCCTCGAAGACCTGGGCGGCATCCGGGACCGGGTACGGCTCCGCAAGGACCAGCGGACACAACTGCACTCGTGGAGCTTTCACCAGCTCGGCCGGTTCATCGCCTACAAGGCGAGGCGGGCCGGGGTGCCGCTGGTGCACGTCGATCCGGCGTACACCAGCCAGGAATGCTCCGACTGCCATCACATCGACCGGAAGAACCGAGTCGGTCAGGCAACGTTCGCGTGCCGGGCCTGCGGGACCGTGCTGAACGCGGACGACAACTCGTCCCACAACATCGCCCGCAAGGGCGAGGCCGTGTGGACCGCGGGGCGTGAGTCACGCGTCCCAGCGCCCGTACAGGCGCTCAGACGGAGGAGGCCACGCGACAGCCAGCCGCGTCCCACCTCCAAGCCCGCTCCTTCAGGACTCCGTTGGGAAATCCGCAAAACGGGCCGGGGGTCAGGCTGCCAGGTTGAGTGCGGTGAGATGTGAGGTCCGGGTCTTGCCGAGT
>NZ_JBHVWC010000045.1:0-90316 GCF_042882445.1 Kitasatospora sp. NPDC058218
GGCACCCGCGCCGGGGGACTGCCGCAGCTCGCCCGGCGGGGGCGGCGGCGGAGCGGAGGCCGAACCCCGGCCGAGGGAGACCGGTGCTCCGCCCGGAGCGGCCGAGCCGCCGCGCAGGGCGGCCGGCGGGGGCGGCGGGGGCACCGAGGCCGACCCCCGGCCGGGCCCCCCGTGCGACGCGTCGGCGGCCGGGGCGGAGGGCGCGCCGGGCAGACCCATCAGACCGGGCAGCGCGTCCGGCGAGGCCAGCATGGTCGCGGCGTGTTCGACGCCGGGACCACCCGGCGGCGGGGTCGCCGGTGCACCCGGAGCCGGGACCCCGGGAGCCGGGACCCCGGGAGCCGGTGCGCCCGGAGCCGGGACGCCGGGGCCACCGGGGCCGGGCGCGCCGGGCAGACCCATCAGGCCGGGCAGGCCGCCCGGTGGCGCGAGCACCGTCGGTGCGGGCTCGGCCGCCGGTACGGCGGCGGGGGGCACCGGGGCCATGCCGTAGCCGCTCTCGGGCAGCAGCACGGTGGCCGCCTCGGCGCCGGGCCGGGACTCGCCGGGCAGGCCGGCGCCGTTGGTGCGCAGACCGTCGGGCAGCAGCACCGTCGCCGCCTCGGCGCCACCGGCCTGCGGCGCGGGGGCGGCCGGCGGGGCGGCGGCAACCGGCGGGGCGAGCGGCGTGTCGGGCGCGGGCGGAGCGACGGGAGGGGCCATCGGCGGCGGTCCGCCGTGACCGGGCGGCGGGGCCAACATGGTCGGCGCGTCCCCGGCCGGGCGCTCGGAGACCGGCGGCGTGGTCAGCAGCGCGGGCGCCGGCACGGCCTCGGGCACCACCGGTGCGACCGGCGCGACGGCGGGGGCCGGCGCGGGCACGACGGGAGGAGCGGCGGCCGGAACCGGGGCCCCGAGCCGCTCCGCCTCGGCGGCGATCGCCGCGGCGCCCGCCTCCTGGAGCCACTGCGGCGGGCTGAGCAGGAAGGACGTCGCCTCGACCGGACCGGGCGCGGGCTTCGCCGCTCCGGCCGGGTTGGCGGCGACCGGCCGCCCGTAGACCTCCTCGTACTGCCGGACCACCTCGTTGACCGGCAGCGCGGGCCAGAGCGTGCTGGCGCCGGAGTCCCGGGCGATCACCAGCCGAGCCTCACCCGCCGAGCCGCCCGAACCCGGATCCACCGGGCCGCCCGCCCCGTCGGAGCCGTCGGCCCGGCCGCCGGAATCACCGGCCGCGCCCTCCACGGGCTGCACCGCCCAGCAGACGAAGCCCAGGTCGAACTCCCGGACCCGTACCTCGCGCTGCTGCGAACGCGGCACCCCGCCGTTGATCCACTCGTCGGCGAGCTCCTGTGCCTGCGCGTACGTCACCACGCCCGGTTCACCCCTGTCCCCTTCGTCCCCGTTTGTTCCGCTACCACCACCGCCGCCGGAGCCGTACGAGCCACGTCAGCCCACCGGCACGGCGCGGGCGAAGCCGCCGTCCACCATCAGCTCCGCGACCGTCTCCAGCTCCGGCGGACTGCCGGCCAACCGGAGCAGGAAGTCGTCGAAGTCCTCGCCGCAGGGCAGCAGCAGCCGGGCGACCCGCTCCTCGGGCGCCTCGGGTCCGCCGTCGTCGCGGGCGTCGTCGTAGAGGCAGAACCAGACCGAGCCGATCCGGTCGCCGCGCACCTTGAGCGCCACGATGCCGCCCTGGGCGTAGGCGATGCCCAGGTAGTCCTTGGTGAGGTGGTCGCGCAGGCACTTGTTGGCGTAGACGACGTCCTCGGTGCCGTACTCCTCGCTGAGGGTCAGGAACGGCTGGTCGAGCAGCAACCCGAGCTCGGGACCGAGCGCCACGCCGACCGGGGCCCGGCCGCCGGCGAGCTTGAGGAAGGTGCGGTAGGCACCGGGCAGCCGGTAGCCGAGGCGCTCCTCGGCCCGCTGCACCAGGTCCTCGGGGACACCGATCGGGTCGCTGCCGTCCCTGGCGAGCGAGAAGTGCACCGGCCGGCGCTCCTGCAGCGGGCGGGTGCCGCGGCGGCCGTGGTCGGCGGTGGAGGTGGCCAGCCCGCCGTGGTGGCGCAGCAGCGCCTTGACCTCGACCGGGACGAGCTCCATCCGCCGCCAGCCGGGCGCGGCCCGGCCGACCGCGTGGTGCCAGGTCCAGCCGGGCGGGGTGGCGACGGCGGTCTCCAGGTCGGCCCAGAGCGGATGGCCCTGGGTGAACTGCGCGGCGTTGGCCGAGACGTAGTCGGTCAGCCGCAGTTCGTCGACGCCGAAGCCCGGCGGCGGGTCGGCGACCTCGGCCGCGGCGGCCGCGTACGGGCCGAAGTCCGGATGGCCGTACTCGTCCACCCGGACCCCGGCGGGGTGCCGCTCCGCGCGGACCGGGTCCGGGAACTGCACCACCTGACCTGCGTACGCCGCGTTAGGCGCGGCGGCGACGCCGGGCCGACCTGTCGTCATCTGGGAGCCCCCACTGGCTGCTGCAAATTCGGTGCGCTTGCTGGACACCAGCGTAGGGGGTCCCCCCGCGCCCCGGCCCCCCGCCCGGGTGACACCGCACGAGCGGGAGCGCGGGCCGGGACGGCGGACGGGGAGCACGGGCGGGGAGAGCGGCCGGGACGGCGGACGGGGAGCACGGGCGCAGCGGGCCCGGAGGGCTCAGGCGGCGAGCGCCTTGGCCAACGCCTCGGCGACGCGTTCCTGCTGGCCCTCGGTGATCTGCGGGTAGAGCGGCAGGGTGAGCAGCTCCCGGGCGGCCCGCTCGGCCACCGGGAACGCCCCCGCCCCGTGCCCGAGATGGCGGAACGCGGGCTGCAGGTGGACCGGCACGGGGTAGTGGACGCCGGCGCCGATCCCCGCGGCCTGCAAGGCGGCGAGGACGGCGTCGCGGTCCCGGCCGGGCCCGATCCGCACCGCGTACAGGTGCCAGACGTGCTCGTTGCCGGGCGCGGACCGCGGCAGGGTGAGGCCGTCGAACCCGGCCAACAGCCGGTCGTAGCGCCCGGCGGCGGCGCGGCGGGCCTCGTTCCAGGCGGGCAGCCGGCGCAGCTTGGCCCGCAGCACGACGGCCTGCAGGGCGTCCATCCGGGAGTTGAAGCCGAACCGCTCGTGCTCGTACTTGCGGCCCGAGCCGTGGTCGCCGATCAGCCGGACGGCGGCGGCCAGCCCGTCGTCGTCGGTGACGACGGCGCCCGCGTCCCCGTACGCGCCGAGGTTCTTGCCGGGGTAGAAGCTGGTGGCGGAGATCAGCCCGTGGAAGGCACGGCCGTGCTGCCGGGCGCCCTGGGACTGCGCGGCGTCCTCCACCACGGGCCGGCCGGCGGCCAGCTCCAGCAGCGGGGCCATCGGGGCGAGCTGCCCGTTGAGGTGGACGGGCAGCAGTGCGACGGCGCCGGGCAGGGCGTCGGCCGCGCGTTCGGGGTCGATCAGCAGGTGGTCCGGGTCGGCGTCGACCAGTACCGGACGCAGTCCGGCTCGGACCACGGCCTCGGCGGTGGCGACAAAGGTGTTGGCAGGGAGCACCACGCCGCCGCCGGGCCGCAGGTCGAGGGCGCGCAGGGCCAGTTCGAGCGCGTCGGTGCCGTTGGCGGCGCCCACGCAGTGCCGGGTGCCGGAGAAGGCCGCGTACTCCTGCTCGAAGCCGGCCGTCTCGGGGCCCTTGATGTAGCCGCCGGTGGCGAGCACCCGGTCGAAACCGGCCCGGACCTCGGCCTCCACCTCGGCGTGCGCGGCCTTCAGGTCCACGAGCGGAACGGGCCGGTCGCCGGGCTGCTCGACGGACTGACCGATGGGCTGCTCGACGGACTGATCGGTGGTCATCCTGTTCTCCCCCTGGGGCGTCTCGGCGGATCGGAGCGGGCGTACGGCGGTGACGGCCCGCCCGCGAGCGGGTCCGGGCGCAGCGGGCGGCCCCCCGGGACCCGAAAGCCCGGGGCCCGGAAGCCCGGCTCAGCCGAGGGCCGCCCGCAGGGCGTCGACCACCCGGTCCTGCTGCTGCTCGGTGAGCGCGTGGTAGAGCGGCAGGATCAGCGAGCGGCGGGTGAGCAGCTCGGTGGCGGGCAGCGGCACCCGGGCGGCGCCCTTGTACGGGGCCTCCAGATGGGCCGCCATGATGCCGCGCCGGGCGGAGACGCCCGCGGCGGCGAGGTGTCCCAGCACCGTGCGGCTGTCGCGGGCGGTGTCCGGCAGCAGCAGCCAGCAGGACTGGTAGTTGGTGCGGCCGTGCGCCGGGTCGGCCACCAGCCGGGCGCCGGTGCCGGCCAGCCGCTCCCGGTACCGCTCGGCGAGTTCGCGCCGCCGGGCGACCATGGCCGGCAGCTTGCGCAGCTGCACCAGGCCGATCGCCGCCTGGATGTCGGTCATCCGGTAGTTGAAGCCGATCTCGTCGTACGTCTCCAGCCGGCCGGCCCCGTCCGTCGCGGCGTGCCGGTCGGCGGCCGAGACGCTCATCCCGTGCTCGCGCAGCCGGCGCAGCCGGGCGGCGAGCGCGCCGTCCTGACAGGTGACCATGCCGCCCTCGCCGGTGGTGAGCAGCTTGCGCGGGTGGAAGGAGTAGGCGGCGAGCGCGGCCGTGCCGCCCACCGGCCGGCCCCGGTGGAGCGAGCCGGCCGCGCAGGCGGCGTCCTCGACCACGGTGGCGCCGCGCGGCTCGACCAGCTCCCGGAGCCCGTCCAGGTCGACCGGGACGCCGCCCTGGTCGACCGCGATCACGGCTCTGGTCCGCCCGGTGAGCAGCGGTTCGACGGTGGCGGGGGTGAGGTTGCCGGTGGTGGCGTCCACGTCGGCGAAGACCGGGACGGCGCCGACGTAGGTGACGGCGTTGGCGGTGGCGATGAAGGAGAGCGAGGGGACGACCACCTCGTCCCCCGGCCCGACGCCGGCACCGACCAGCGCCAGGTGCAGGGCGGTGGTGCAGGAGGAGACCGCGACGGCGTGCGGCACCCCGAGGTGCTCGGCGAAGGCCCGCTCGAACTCGGCGACCCGGGGGCCCTGGGCCACCCAGCCGGAGCGGACGGCCTCGGCGGCGGCGAGGGCCTCCTCCTCGCCGAGCCAGGGGATCATGACGGGGATGGTGGACACAGGTGTACTCCGAACTGCCGTGCAGACAAGGGGACTACTGCTCGCGCCACCAGGCGACCAGCCTGCGCAGGCCGTCGTCGAGGCCCAGTTCGGGCTTCCAGCCGAGGTCGCGCTCGGCGGCGGTGATGTCCGCCAGGCGCCGGACCACGCCGCCGGCCGTGCCCCGGGCGGGGCCGTGCTCGACGTCCAGGTCGGTGCGGTCCATCGCGGCGAGCAGGGCGTCGGCCAGGCCGCGCAGCGAGACCTCGGTGCTGCTGGCGATGTTGTAGACCCGGTCGGTGACGGGCGCCGCGGCGGCCAGCAGGTTGGCCCGGGCGATGTCCTCGGTGTAGACGAAGTCCATGGTCTGCGCGCCGTCTCCGAAGATCAGCGGCGGCTGCCCGGCGGCGATCCGCTCCATCCAGCGGATGAACACCTCCGTGTACTTGCCGTGGACGTCCATCCGGGGCCCGTACACGTTGAAGTACCGGAGCGCGACGTAGTCCAGGCCGGCCATGGCGTGGAAGCTGCGCAGCAGGCCCTCGTTGAAGACCTTGGCCGCCCCGTACAGGGTGTCGTTGTGGTACGGGTGCTGGGTCTCGGGCGTCGGGAAGACGTCGGCGAGGCCGTAGACGGAGGCGGTGGAGGAGGCGATCACCTTGCCGACGCCGACCTCCGCGGCGGCCTCGACCACGTCGAAGGTGCCGTCCACCATGATCTCCAGGGCGAGCCGGGGCTCGGTGGCGCACTGGGTGATCCGGATCGCGGCCAGGTGGAACAGCAGGTCGGTGCCGGGGTCCAGCAGTTCGCGCAGGAGGCCGCGGTCGCGGATGTCACCGTCCACCACCCGCAGCTGCCCCGGTGCGGCGATCTCCTGGGCGTACGCCAGGTTGGCCCTGCGGCCGCGGACGAAGTTGTCGAGCACGATCACCTCGCGGGCGCCCGCCTCGATCAGCTGGTCGACCACGGTGGAGCCGATGGTGCCGGCACCACCCGTGACCAGGCAGCGGGAGCCCTCGATCTGTACAGCGTTCACCGCGCGGCGGCCCTCTCGTGTGCGTCGGACAGTCGGTTGATCGGCACAGCGTCGTCGAGACCGGCGCCGACCGGGACGGTGGCGCCGCCGAGTTCCAGGCTGAGCGAGGCGGCCTCCAGCAGTTGCAGCACGCGCAGCCCGGACCGGCCGTCGGTGAGCGGGGCCCGGCCCTCGGTGATGGCGGCGGCGAACTCGGCCATCACGTTGCGCAGCGCCTCCTGCTCGACCAGCGCGGGCGCGACCATCTCGCCCACCCGGTAGGAGATCAGCGTCTGGTGGCGGATCGCGTCGGTCAGCTCGTCGGGCGGGGTGAGGTCCACGCCGCGGTCGTGCACCGCCAGCCGGGCCTGCGGGTTGAGGTCGTCCCAGACCAGGGTGCGCCGCGAGCCGCCGATGAGGGTGGTGCGGACCTTCGTCGGGGAGAGCCAGTTGACGTGGCAGTGCGCGAGCGCGCCGTTGCTCAGCCGGACCGTCAGGTAGGCCACGCAGGCCCGGCCGGCGCCGATCGGGTCGGCGCCCTGGGCGGACACCCCGACCGGGTCGACGCCCGGCGGCAGCACGAAGTCCAGGATGGAGAGGTCGTGCGGGGCGAGGTCCCAGAGCACGTCCACGTCCGGCTGGACCAGCCCGAGGTTGATCCGCACCGAATCGAAGAACTGGACGTCCCCGATCTCCCCGCCGTGCACCAGCTCGCGGATCCGGCGCACCACGGGCGTGTAGCAGAAGGTGTGGTCGCACATCAGCACCAGCCCGCGCTCCTCGGCGAGCGCCACCAGCTCGGCGGCCTCCTCGGCGGAGGTGGTGATCGGCTTCTCCACCAGGACGTGCTTGCCGGCCTCCAGCGCGGCCCGGACCAGCCGGTAGTGCGCGGCGGCGGGCGTGGCCACGGCGACCGCGCCGACCCGCTCGTCCGCGAGCACCTGCGCGAAGGAGGTGGTGGACCGGACGGTGCTGTACTCCCCCAGCACCCGCCGGGACTTGCTCTCGTCCAGGTCGCAGAGCCAGTGCAGGCGCAGGGCCGGCGTCTGCTGCGCGTTGCGGACCAGGTTCGGGCCCCAGTAGCCGGCGCCGACCACCGCGATCCCGATCGGGTGCGCGGGCGCGGGCTGCGGCGGCACGCCCGGTGTGGGCACGTGCTCGCCGGGCGCCTCGTTGGCGGTTTCCGTCTCCGTCATCGCAAGACCCCCCTTGCTCGACGCCGGGGCGCCCTTGCCCCGGCGGCCTCAACGGCCATACCGAGCAAAGGAGTTGCCGAACCGGCCGATCAACCCCCCAGGGACCGGCCACCCCCTTGGCTCGCTGCTGGAACGCTACCGGCCGCCACCCCCGACCGGGGGCGGATTCGGGAAACCCGGGGACGAGTCGTGACGATCGCGTGCGGATCCGGCCGACGCGACGTGTCCACCGCGCCGGCCGCCACCGCCGACCGCCCGCCGCCGCCCCCCGGTTGTACGGATGTCGGTGCCATTTGACAGGCTTGCCCCGGACTGACCCCGCTCAGCCCCACCACCGGCGGAGAAACAGGAGGAGGACGACGTATGACCACCGGCGAACCGGCCGGCCCGCCCGTGCTGCGCCACCATCGCGACAGCCTGCTGCCCGCCGTCGCCGCCGCCCTGTCGCTGAAGGGCGGCGCGGTGCACACCCTGGCCGGCGACAAGCCCGCCCGGCGCCCGGCCCTGCACCCGCTGGTCGGCGACTTCCTGGACGCACTGCCGCCGGAGCACCGCGAGCGCTTCACCGGCCGCTGCCCGGAGGCCGTCCTGCTCTCCCAGTACCTGGCCGTCGTCGACGGCAAGCGCTCCAAGCGCGCCGCCCGCAAGCCGATGGGCCTGCCCGAGGCCCGCAAGGCGCTCAAGGGCTCGCGGCTGACCACCGTGCGGATCCGCGAGGAGGGCGATCCGGCGCACGGCACCCACGCCCCGCCCTGCCGCTCCTGCGTACCGCTGCTGGAGCACTTCACCGTCCAGAGCGTCGCCGTCGGCCCGCCCGCCCGCTGATCGCGCGCCCTCGTACGCCCCTGTCCCCGAGCCACCGGAGCCCGCCCTGAATCCGCCCAGCCCGCCCCCGCCCCCGCCGAGCACCCTCGGCGGGCCCGCCCCGCGGACCCGCCCGCGCTTCCCGGCCGACGTCGCCGCCGAGCTCAAGGCGGCCGGCTGGCACCCCGGTCGCTGGCAGATCCGCCAGGCCGAGGAGTGGGCCGACGCCCTGGCGGCGCACGGCGGCCCGGCCGGTGTCGGGCACGCGGTGTTCCCGGCGGCGGTGGAGGCCTGGGCCGAGTTCGGCGGCCTCGCCTTCGACCTCGACGGCCCGGGGCGCCAGCTGGCCCGCACGCCCTTCCTGGTGGACCCGCTGTGCGGTCTCCACCAGCCGCGCACCCTGGCCGACCTCGGCCGCGCCCTGGACACCCGGCTCGCCCCGCTCGGCGAGGAGGCGTACGGCCAGGCCCTCCTGGCCGTCGACGAGGAGGGCCGGATCTACAGCCTGGACCACACCGGCGAGTGGTTCCTCGGCCACGGCATCGACCAGGCGATCACCGCCCTCGTCCTCGGCACCGCCCCCGAGCGGCTGCGCACCGCCGACGAGGGCTGATCACCCCCGCAGACCGCCCCGCACCGCCGCGCCGCCGGCCGGGGCGCGGCCCCGGCCGGCGGCCTCACGCCAGCCGGTCGGCCCGCACGGCCAGCCGGGACGGCAGCACCGCCTCCACCCGGAAGCCCCCGTCCGACTCCGGCCCCGCCGAGAAGGTGCCGCCCAGCGCGACCACCCGCTCGCGCATCCCGACCAGTCCGTTGCCCCCGCTGGGCAGCGCCGCCGCGGTCCGCTCACCGCCCGGGCAGGCGTTCACCACGCTGACCCGCACGCCGTTGGGCGCGTAGGCGAGCAGGACGGACACCTGTGCGCCGCCGGCGTGCTTGTGCGCGTTGGTCAGGCCCTCCTGCACCACCCGGTACGCGGTCTGCTCGGCCTCGGTGGTGAACTCCTGGCGGCTGCCGCTGACGGTCAGGGTGACGGCCATCCCGGCCGCCCGCGACTGGTCGACCAGTCGCGGCAGCGCGACCAGCGAGTCCGGCTCCGCCGCGGTGTCGTCCGACATCCGCAGCACCCCGAGGATCTCCCGCAGTTCGTTCAGCGCCTGCCGGCCGACCTCGCCCATCAGCTTGGCGCTCTGCGCCGCCTTCTCCGGGTCCTTCGCCACGATCCGCTCCAGCGCCCCGGCGTGCACCACCATCAGCGACACCCGGTGGGCCACCACGTCGTGCATCTCCCGGGCGATCCTGGTCCGCTCCTCCAGCCGGGCCCGGCGGGCGCGCTCGCGGGCCTGCTCGGCCAGCAGGTCCAGTTCGGTCTCCAGGCCGTGCGCGCGGTCCTTGAGCGACTCGATCAGCCGCCGCCGCGCGCCCACGTACAGGCCGGTCACCACCGGCGGCACGGTCAGACCGACGGCCACCAGCACCGCCAGCAGCACCTGCCCCCAGAGCGGCGGCTCCTCCACCGTCAGGTCGGAGGGGGTGAGCATCGACACCAGCATCACGCCGACCGCCTCGGCGAAGGCCAGGGCCGACAGCGCCACCACCCGGCGGCGCCGGGTCGGCCACTCCCAGGTCTCCGCGAGCGTGTACAGCGACACGGTCAGCAGCACCACGCCCAGCATCCCGGGCATCGCGACCAGCGCCACCAGCACCGGTACCGCCGGCCAGCGCCGCCGCAGCACCAGGGTGGCGCCCGCCAGCGCGCCGAACAGCGCGACCCCGACGATCGCCACCACTCCCAGGTGGACCCGGGGCGCCAGGAAGGCGACCGCGCTGGCCGCACACTCCAGCGCCGCCAGCGCCGCCAGCCCGATGTCCAGGAGAGCGCTGCGCCGCCGCTCCCACCACCAGAACGACCGGCCCCGCTCGCGCTCCCCAGGCGACTTGCTCATAACCCCACAGCCTAAGCGTGAACCTTGATCCATCCCCACCCGGTTCCGTTCCAACACCCGTTCGGGCCCTCAAGTGGTCCAGACCACATGGGACGACTGTGATCTTGTCCGCCATCCGGCCACCTCGCGGACAGCAACCGCCCCGACACCTATGCTGGGTCGCGTCGGACAGCGCGGTCCGCACGCGTCACACCCGCCACACGTGCGCGGAACTGTGACGATGAGCCGTTGCCGAACCCCACCACCACAGGGAGCCAGCCGTGACCGCTCCGGTCCCCACCCCGGCGGACAGCCCCAGCCGTGTCGGCGCAGCCGGCGCCGATGCTGACAACACAGCCCTGCGCGCGGACATCCGCCGTCTCGGCGACCTGCTCGGCGAGACGCTGGTCCGCCAGGAGGGCCCCCAGCTGCTGGGCCTCGTCGAACAGGTCCGACTGCTCAGCCGCACCGACGGCGAGGCCACCGCCGAGCTGCTCTCCGACATCGACCTGGAGACCGCCGCCAAGCTGGTCCGCGCCTTCTCCACCTACTTCCACCTCGCCAACGTCACCGAGCAGGTGCACCGCGGCCGGGAGCTGGCCACCCGCCGCGCCCGCGAGGGCTCGCTGCTCGCCCAGACCGCGGACCAGCTCGCCGAGGCCGACCCGAAGCACCTCGCGGACACCCTGGCACACCTGGCCGTCCGCCCGGTCTTCACCGCGCACCCCACCGAGGCCGCCCGCCGCAGCGTCCTCAACAAGCTCCGCCGGATCGGTGAGCTCCTCGACCGGATCCACCGCGAGCAGATCGCCGCCGGCCTCTCCCACGCCGACCCGGCCCGCACCTCCTCCGCCAAGCGGCAGGCCGACCGCCGCCTCGCCGAGGTCATCGACCTGCTCTGGCAGACCGACGAGCTGCGGATCGCCCGCCCCGAGCCGACCGACGAGGCCCGCAACGCCGTCTACTACCTGGACGAGCTCTACCGCGAGGCCGTCCCCGAGGTCCTGGAGGAGCTGCACGAGGAGCTCGCCCGGGTCGGCCTCACCCTGCCCGACGGCGTCCGCCCGCTCACCTTCGGCACCTGGATCGGCGGCGACCGCGACGGCAACCCGAACGTCACCCCGACGGTCACCTGGGACGTCCTGAACCTCCAGCACGAGTACGGCATCAAGGACGCCCTCGCCGCCGTCGACGACCTGCGCAACTCGCTCTCCACCTCCGAGCGCCTGGCCGGCGCCTCGGTCGAGCTGCTCGCCTCGCTCAACGCCGACCTGAACGTGCTCCCCGAACTGAGCCCGCGCTACAAGCGGATGAACGCCGAGGAGCCCTACCGCCTCAAGGCCACCTGTGTCCGGCTCAAGCTGGAGAACACCCGCGAGCGGCTCGCCCAGGGCACCCCGCACGTCGAGGGCCGCGACTACCTCGGCACCCGCGAGCTCGTCGCCGACCTCCGGCTGATCCAGGAGTCGCTGCGCTCCCACCGCGGCGGGCTGATCGCCGACGGCCGGCTCGCCCGCGCCATCCGCACCATCGAGGCCTTCGGCCTCCAGCTCGCCACCATGGACGTCCGCGAGCACGCCGAGGCCCACCACCACGCCCTCGGCCAGCTCTTCGACCGGCTCGGCGAGGAGGCCTGGCGCTACGCCGACATGCCCCGCGAGTACCGGCAGAAGCTGCTCGCCAAGGAGCTCCGCTCGCGCCGCCCGCTCGCGCCCACCCCGGCTCCGCTGGACGCCGCCGGCACCAAGACCCTCGGCGTCTTCAACACCATCCGCGAGGGCTTCGAGCGGTTCGGCGACGAGATCGTCGAGAGCTACATCATCTCGATGTGCCAGGGCGCCGACGACGTCTTCGCCGCCACCGTGCTGGCCCGCGAGGCCGGCCTGATCGACCTGCACGCCGGTATCGCCAAGATCGGCATCGTGCCGCTGCTGGAGACCACCGACGAGCTCCAGGAGGCCGACCGGATCCTGGACGAGATGCTCTCCGACCCCTCCTACCGGCTGCTCGTCTCGCTGCGCGGCGACGTCCAGGAGGTCATGCTCGGCTACTCCGACTCCTCCAAGTTCGGCGGCATCACCACCTCCCAGTGGGAGATCCACCGCGCCCAGCGCCGGCTGCGCGACGTCGCCCACCGCTACGGCATCCGGCTGCGGCTCTTCCACGGCCGCGGCGGCACCGTCGGCCGCGGCGGCGGCCCCTCGCACGAGGCCATCCTGGCCCAGCCCTGGGGCACCCTGGAGGGCGAGATCAAGGTGACCGAGCAGGGCGAGGTCATCTCCGACAAGTACCTGCTGCCCTCGCTGGCCCGGGAGAACCTGGAACTGACCATCTCCGCCACCCTCTCCGCCTCCGCGCTGCACACCGCGCCGCGCCAGGCCCCCGAGGAGCTGGCCCGCTGGGACGCCGCGATGGACCAGGTCTCCGCGGCCGCCCACACCGCCTACCGCGCCCTGGTCGAGCAGGAGGACCTGCCGAAGTACTTCTTCGCGGCCACCCCGGTCGACCAGCTCGCCTCGCTGCACCTGGGCTCCCGCCCGTCCCGCCGCCCCGACTCCGGCGCGGGCCTGGACGGCCTGCGGGCCATCCCGTGGGTGTTCGGCTGGACCCAGTCCCGCCAGATCGTCCCCGGCTGGTTCGGCGTCGGCGCCGGCCTCGCCGCCGCCCGCGAAGCGGGTCTGGGGGACGTGCTGGACGAGATGTACGGCCAGTGGCACTTCTTCCGCAACTTCCTGTCCAACGTCGCCATGACGCTGGCCAAGACCGACCTGCGGATCGCCCGCCACTACGTCGAGCAGCTGGTGCCCGCCGAGCTGCACCACGTCTTCGACCAGATCACCGCCGAGCACGAGCTGACCCTGCGCGAGGTGCTCCGCCTCACCGGCGAGAACGAGCTGCTGGAGCACAACCCGGTGCTGAAGCAGACCTTCACCGTCCGCGACGCCTACCTCGACCCGATCTCCTACCTCCAGGTCGCGCTGCTGCGCCGGCAGCGCGAGGAGGCCGCCACCGGCCGCCCGGAGGACCCGCTGCGGGCCCGCGCCCTGCTGCTGACCGTGAACGGCATCGCCGCCGGCCTGCGCAACACCGGCTGACCGGCGCCACCGCACCGAAAGGGCCCTGCGACACCCCGTCCGAGGGGGTGTCGCAGGGCCCTTGGCGTCAGGTCAGCCGACCTGCACGACCTCGGCCACCAGCCGGCCGTACCGGGCGACGATCTCCGCCCGGGCACTCTGCGCCTGCGGACTGTCCACCCGCACACCGGCGCCGTCGAGGCAGACCGCCACCCGCCTGATCTCGATCCCGCGGTCCTTCCAGTACCCGGCGGCGTCCGCCGTGATCCGGGTCAGGAGCTCGTCCACCGCGGCTCGCGAGCCGGCCGCCTCCCAGAACACCAACCGCGCGTTCGAGGCCGGCAGCCGCTCCTTCACCCGCGCCCGGACGGCCTGGTCGAAGTCGCCGCCCGGCACCCGCATCACGTACAGCGTGCGGGTCGCCGCGTCCCCGCACGCCCCGAAGTACTGGTCCGGGTACTCGGTGGTGGCCAGTTCCCCGACCACCTGCGCGAGCCGGGTCAGCTCGCTGACCTGCGGCCGGCCCGACGGAGCAGAGGCCGAGCCCGACGGCGAACCCGACGCGGCCCCACCCGGCCGCCCGGACGGCGAACCCGACGACGAACCCGTCGGCCACCAGCCCGGCGAACCCGTCGGCGAACCCGAAGGCCCACCCGTCGGCCACCAGCCCGGCGAACCCGTCGGCGAACCCGAAGGCCCACCCGTCGGCCACCCCGAGGCTGAAGACCCCGTCGGCGAACCCGACGACGAACCCGTCGGCCACCAGCCCGGCGAACCCGTCGGCGAACCCGAAGGCCCACCCGTCGGCCACCCCGAGGCTGAAGACCCCGTCGGCGAACCCGACGACGAACCCGTCGGCCACCAGCCCGGCGAACCCGTCGGCGAACCCGAAGGCCCGCCCGTCGGCCACCCCGAGGCCGAAGACCCCGTCGGCGATGCCGGCGTCACCGGTGTCCCCGAGGCAGCCGGGGGCCCGGTCCAGCCCGGGGTCCGGTTCGCCGAGGGGCCGGCCGTGCAGGCCAGGACCGGCAGCCCGGCCTCGTCCCAGGAGGACCCCGAGCCGCCCGCCCCGCCGGAGGCCGCCACCTGCGCGGTGCCGCCGGTCGCTCCCCCGCCGAACTGCGTCAACACCCCCGCCCCGAGGGCCAGGACCGCCGCCCCCGCCACCACCCGCGCCGTCGTCCGGCGCCGGGCCCGCCGCTGCCCGGCCCGCCGCAGGTCGGCCAGCGGCGGGCTGCCGCCCACCGCCCCCGCCCGCGCGCCGAGCCGGACGGTCAGCTCCTCCTCGAACCCGTCCGCCGCCCCGTCCGCCGTCCTGTCCTCAGCCGCCATGGCCCACCATCTCCCTCGCCGGTGCCAGCTCCTGCCGAAGTGCTCTCATCGCCCGGGCCAGGTGCGTCTTGGCCGTCGCCTGCGAGCAGCCGAGCTCCTCGGCGACCCGCGCCACCGGCAGGTCGACGTAGTAGCGCAGCACCACCGCCGCCCGCTGACGCGGCGGCAGCGTCCGCAGCGCCACCTCCAGCCGCTCGTCCCGTGCGTCCACCGCCGGTGCCGGGGTGTCCGGCAGGAACGGTGTCAGCACCTCCCGCCGGGTCCGCCGCCACCGCGACACGTGGGTGCGGACCATCGTCATGCGGACGTAGCCCTCGGCCGCCCCCGGGTCCCTGATCACACCGCGCCGGGGGTAGACCCGGGCCAGGGCGTCGTGCAGCAGGTCCCGGGCGTCGTGGACGTCCCCCGTGATCAGGAACGCGCCGCCCAGCAGGGACTGGTACCGCGCCGAGACGAACTCGTCGAACGGGTCACTTCCGGTGCCCGCCGACCGGATCGATTCGCGCTTCATGCCCACAGGACGCACCGGCCGCGGAAAACGGATGACACGCGCCGGAAAATGCACAGGGACCGGTGCCCGGCAACCCGGACCCGGCCCCCGCGGACGTCGTCACTCCCCCGGATCGCCCGCGCGGCGGCGCTTCACCCAGAGGGCCGCACCGCCCGCCGCCACGACCAGGCCGCCGCCGACGGCCAGCAGGCCCGCGTCAGCGCCGACCGAGCCGCCGAGCACCGGGCCGAACTGCGCCGAGGCGGGATCCTGGGACACCACACCGGGATCGGGCTCCGCCACCGACTCCGCGTGCGCCACACCGCCGCCGGAGAGCAGCACTCCGGCCGCCCCCAGCGCACCGGCCGTACCGACCCTCCGGCCCAGTCGCCTCAGCCGTACCACCCGGACCGGCCGCAGGCGCCGGATCGGCCGCAAACTCCGCATCGAGAACTCCCCAGGACCCGTTCGCGTACGGGCCTGACGCTATCCGATCCCGCACAGGTTTCTCACACCCATTCAGGTTTGGGGGCCAAGCGTTGTACGACTGTTGCGCGGCCGACCGCGTCCGGCGCCGCCCGCCTCCGCGGCGCCCCGGCAGGAGGTGTGCCGCGGGGACCTGGCCCCTTGCGGAACACCTCTCCTGACGTCCGGTCAGCCGATCGGGGCGGGCCCGCCCCGCACCGCCGGGAGGTACGGCGGTCAGGAGTTGTAGACGCCCTGGGCCCGCTCCAGACCGTCGGAGAGCAACGCCTCCACGGCGTCCGCCGAGCGGTCCACGAACCACTCCAGCTCCTTGCGCTCGGCGCCGGAGAAGTCCTTCAGGACGAAGTCCGCGACCTCCATCCGGCCCGGTGGCCGGCCGATCCCGCAGCGCACCCGGTAGTACTCCGGGCCCAGCGACTTGGTGATCGACTTCAGCCCGTTGTGGCCGTTGTCGCCGCCGCCGAGCTTCAGCCGCAGCGTGGCGTAGTCGATGTCCAGCTCGTCGTGGACGGCCACCACGGCCGAGGCCGGTGCCTTGTAGAAGTCCCGCAGGGCGGTCACCGGGCCGCCCGAGAGGTTCATGAAGGACATCGGCTTGGCCAGCACCACCCGTCGGCCCGACAGCCGCCCCTCGGCCACCTGGGCACGGCTCTTGTGCGCCTTGAACCTGGCACCCATCCGCTGCGCCAGCAGGTCCGCCACCATGAAGCCGATGTTGTGCCGGTTCCGGGCGTACTGCTCCCCCGGGTTGCCCAGCCCGACCACCAGCCAGGGGCCCTCGTACACGTCCTCGCTCATCGCATCGCTCCTCGTGCTCTCGCTCGTCGACATCATCCCGGACACACCGCTGCCCCGGCCGCTCCAGAACGGAGCGGCCGGGGCAGCGGTCAGACGGTGCGAGAGGCTCAGGCCTCGGCGCCGGCCTCGGCCTCGGCGGCCTCGGCGTCGGCGTCGGCCTGCGAGGCCTGGGCGCCGATGACCTGCAGCACGACGGTGTCGGCCTCGACGGCCAGCGTGGTGCCCTTGGGCAGCTCGATGTCACCGGCGGTGATCGAGGCGCCGGCCTCCAGGCCCTCGACCGAGACGGTCACGGACTCGGGCAGGTGGGTGGCCTCGGCCTCGATCGGCAGCGCGTTGAGGACGTGCTCCAGCAGGTTGCCGCCGGGGGCCAGCTCGCCCTCGGTGTGCACGGGGATCTCGACGGTGACCTTCTCGCCGCGCTTCACGAGCAGCAGGTCGACGTGCTCGATGGTGCGCTTGATGGCCTGGCGCTGGATGGCCTTCGGCAGGACGTACTCGTCCTTGCCCTCGATCGGAACGACCAGCAGGGCGTTCGGGGTCTTCAGGGCCATCATCAGGTCGTGGCCGGGCAGGTTCAGGTGAACCGGGGCGTGGCCGTGGCCGTAGACGACACCGGGGACCAGGCCGGCACGACGGGCCCGGCGGGCGGCGCCCTTGCCGAACTCGGAACGGGTCTCAGCGGCGATGCGGATCTCGGACACGACTGCACTCCTCGTGAAAACTGGCGCGGGGGTGCAGGCAACGCGAAAAACCGCCGGGACCACACCCACAGAACGGGGGTCACTCGGCGGCGCACGACCTCTGCCAACAACCGGCAGAACCGGCTCCAGCAGCGCGTCGATCACGGAGCGGGCACCCGACGAGCAGGCACACGGCATCCCTCGCCGAGCAGTTTCACGAGTCTAACCGCACGGGTGGCCTCCCGCGAAATCGGCGGCGGCCCCGGCCCCTGAGGGACCGGGGCCGCCTGCGCGGGGCTTCGTCAGTGCACACCCTCGAACAGGCTGGTGACCGAGCCGTCCTCGAACACCTCGCGGATCGCGGCGGCGATCGACGGGGCGATCGACAGCGTGGTGATCTTGTCCAGCTGGAGCTCGGCCGGGGTCGGCAGGGTGTTGGTGAACACGAACTCGCTGACCCGGGAGTTCTTCAGACGGTCCGCGGCCGGCCCGGAGAGCACACCGTGGGTGGCGGCCACGATCACGTCCGCGGCACCGTTCTCGAACAGCGCGTCGGCCGCGGCGCAGATGGTGCCGGCGGTGTCGATCATGTCGTCGACCAGGACGCAGACCCGGTCCTTGACGTCACCGACCACCTCGGCGGACAGGATGGTGTTGGCCTGCGTCATGTCGCGGCGCTTGTGGATGATCGCCAGCGGCGCACCCAGGCGGTCCGACCACTGGTCGGCGACCTTCACCCGGCCGGCGTCCGGGGACACCACGGTGAGCCGGTCGCGGTCGACCTTCTCGCCCACGTAGTCCGCCAGCAGCGGCAGCGCGAACAGGTGGTCCACCGGGCCGGAGAAGAAGCCCTGGATCTGCGCGGTGTGCAGGTCCACCGCCATGATCCGGTCCGCACCGGCCGTGGCCAGCAGGTCCGCGATCAGGCGGGCCGAGATGGGCTCGCGGCCCAGGTGCTTCTTGTCCTGGCGGGCGTAGCCGTAGAACGGCAGGATCGCGGTGATGCTCCGGGCCGAGGCCCGCTTCAGAGCATCGATCATGATCAGCTGTTCCATGATCCACTGGTTGATGGGAGCCGTGTGGCTCTGCATCACGAAACAGTCCGCACCGCGCGCCGAGTCCAGAAAGCGGACGTAGATCTCACCGTTGGCGAAGTCCAGGGCCTTGGTCGGAACCAGTTCGGTCCCGAGCGACTCGGCCACCTCCCTCGCCAGCTCAGGGTGGGCACGGCCGGAGAAGAGCTTGAGTTTCTTCTCACCCGACGTCGTGATCCCGCTCACTGCACCGTCTCCTCGCGTTGCTGACGCTGAACCCGTCCGCACCGCAGGCAGGCGCGAGCCCGCTGGCGATAGGGGTCGGGGAAATGTCGGTACGCCTGGACACGGGCGGTAAGCCCAGTGGCGCACGTATGTCCCCAAGGTTACGCGCCCGCGCAGAAACCGTCCGCCCCGGGACCGCTCCTCGGACTCCCGCCCGGCCCGTCAGGCCTCCCCGGCCTCCTGCGACGCGGCAGCCGCGGCCTGCGCCGATGTCGTCCCGGGGCGCTTGCGCTCCACCCAGCCGGCGATGTTGCGCTGCTGCGCCCGGCTCACGCCCAGCGCGCCGGCGGGGACGTCGCCGGTGATCACCGAGCCGGCCGCGGTGTAGGCGCCGTCACCGACCGTCACCGGCGCGATGAACATGTTGTCCGAACCGGTCCGGCAGTGCGCCCCGATCACCGTGCGGTGCTTGTTCACCCCGTCGTAGTTCACCGTGACGGAGGCCGCGCCGATGTTGGTGCCCTCGCCGATGGTGGCGTCCCCGATGTAGGACAGGTGCGGCACCTTGGCGCCCTCGCCCAGCTCCGAGTTCTTCACCTCGACGTAGGTGCCGACCTTCGCCTTGCGCGCCAGCCTCGCCCCCGGCCGCAGGTACGCGTACGGGCCGGCGGTGGCGAAGTCGCCCACCTCGGCGCCGTCCGCCGTGGTGTTGCTCACACGCGCGCCGGTGCCGATCCGGGTGTCCTTGATCGTCGAGTTCGGGCCCACCTCGCAGCCCTCGCCCAGATGGGTGGCGCCCTGCAGCTGGGTGCCCGGCAGGACCACGGCGTCCGGCTCGTAGGAGACCTGTACGTCGATCCAGGTGGTCGCCGGGTCCACCACCGTGACGCCCGCGCGCATCGCCCGGTCCAGCAGGCGGTCGTTCAGCAGGCGCCGGGCCTGGGCCAGCTGCACCCGGTCGTTGATGCCCAGGATGTCGCGGTGGTCCGCGGCCACCACGGCGCCGACCCGGTGGCCGGCCGTCCGCAGGATCTCCAGGGTGTCGGTGAGGTACTCCTCGCCCTGCACGTTGTCGGTGGTGACCCGGGACAGCGCCTCGGCCAGCAGCTTGGCGTCGAACGCGAAGACCCCCGAGTTGATCTCGTCGATCGTCCGCTGGGCGTCCGAGGCGTCCTTCTCCTCGACGATCGCCGCGACCGCGCCGTCCGCCTCGTCCCGCAGGATCCGCCCGTAGCCGAACGGGTCGGGGACGACGGCCGTCAGGACGGTGACGCCGTTGCCCTGCTCGGTGTGCGCCCCGGTGAGGGCCGCCAGCGTCGCGCCGGTCAGCAGCGGCGCGTCACCGGTGGTGACGATCACCGTGCCGTCCAGCTCCACCCCGTCGGCCGCCAGGGCCTCCAGCGCGGTGCGGACGGCGTGCCCGGTGCCCTTCTGCTCCTCCTGCACCACGGCGCGCGCCGCCGGGTAGTGCGCCTCCAGGTGCTCCTGCACCTTCTCCCGCATGTGCCCGACCACGACGACCAGCTGCCGCGGCGTCAACTCCTGTGCGGCCGCCACCGCGTGGCCCACCAGCGACCGCCCGCAGACCTCGTGCAGCACCTTGGGCAGGCTGTTCGACTTCATCCTGGTCCCGCCACCGGCGGCAAGCACGACAACGGCGGCAGGCGAATTGGCACTCACGGGGGGAGGCTCCTCAGTCGGTTCACAGAGAGGGCAGTGCAGCCCGGCCGGGACCCAGGCCGGTCGCCTTCGCACAGTCCGCCGAGCAGCCCCGACAATACCGGGGGGCGGGTGATACGCCCGAAACAGAGGCGTCTACTGGCTCCGCCGCTAGGATTCGAACCCAGACAAAGGCCTCCAAAGGGCCCTGTGCTGCCATTACACCACGGCGGATCGATCATCAACTCGCAGCGCCCGGGGCGCTTCGACACAGCCTAAGGGTTGCGGCCGCGTACCTCCACCATCCTGGCGCAGTCGACCCGGGCCGCGCGGATTCCGGGCGTTGTCCATCCAGTCGGGTGAAATACGCCGAGCCGCCCGCGGTCACGTATTCCCCTGACGGCCGAACGCAACCTACGATGCCGTAGGTTACGCAGACGTAACCTTCACCCCCCGCCCTCAAGGGACACCCATGACCATCCAGGCCGGCGAGGCGCGCGCCGATACCGCGCACTCCATCGATCCCGCCCCGACCCTGCTCTCCGCCACCCGCGGCGGAGAGAGCCAGGGGCTCGCCGAGCGGGTCGCGCTCGGGCTGTTCATCGCCGTACCGTTCGCCGCGCTCCTGGCGGCCGTGCCGGTGGCCTGGGGCTGGGGCCTGGGGTGGACCGACCTCGCGATCGCCACCGTCATGTACTTCCTCACCTGCCACGGCATCACGATCGGCTACCACCGCTACTTCACCCACGGCTCCTTCAAGGCCAACAAGGCCCTGCGGGTCGCCCTCGCCGTGGCCGGGTCGCTGGCCATCGAGGGGCCGCTGGTCCGCTGGGTGGCCGACCACCGCAAGCACCACCGGTACAGCGACAAGGACGGCGACCCGCACTCGCCGTGGCGCTACGGCGAGACCGTCCCCGCCCTGCTCAAGGGCCTCTGGTGGGCGCACATGGGCTGGCTCTTCGACGAGGAGCAGACCTCCCAGCTGAAGTACGCGCCGGACCTCGTCGACGACCCGGCCATAAGGCGGATCTCCCGGCTGTTCTGGCTCTGGACCACGATCTCGATGCTGCTCCCGCCCCTGGTCGGCGGGCTGGTCACGCTCTCCTGGCAGGGTGCGCTCTCCGCCTTCTTCTGGGGTTCGCTGGTCCGGGTCGCCCTGCTGCACCACGTCACCTGGTCGATCAACTCGATCTGCCACGCGATCGGCAGCCGCCCGTTCCGCTCCCGCGACCGCTCCGGGAACGTCTGGTGGCTGGCGGTGCTCTCCTGCGGCGAGTCCTGGCACAACCTGCACCACGCGGACCCGACCTCGGCCCGGCACGGCGTGCTGCGCGGCCAGGTCGACTCCTCGGCCCGGCTGATCCGCTGGTTCGAGCTGGCCGGCTGGGCCCGGGACGTCCGCTGGCCGGACGCGCAGCGGATCGCCGCCCGCCGCGCCGCATGAGGGCGCGCCTGCAGCATGATGTAGGGGTGAACGGGAGCAGCGCAGACAGCACAGGCGGCCACGAGAGCACGCGGACGGACGCCGCGCCCGATGCGGCGCAGGCCCGTCCGCGTGCCGCTGCCCCGGCGGGCGCGGCCGCGCCCGCGGGCCGCCGACGGGGCGGCCGGGTGCGGATGACCGGGAAGCAGCGGCGCGAGCAGCTGCTGGAGATCGGCCGGTCGGTGTTCGCGGAGCGCGGCTACGACGGCACCTCGGTGGAGGAGATCGCCGAGCGGGCCGGGGTGTCCAAGCCGGTGGTGTACGAGCACTTCGGGGGCAAGGAGGGGCTCTACGCGGTGGTGGTGGACCGCGAGATGCAGCTGCTGCTGGACATGGTGACGGGGGCGCTGACCGGCGGGCACTCGCGGGAGCTGCTGGAGCAGGCGGCGTTCGCGCTGATGGACTACATCGACACCTCGACGGACGGCTTCAAGATCCTGGTCCGGGACTCCCCGGTGGCCCAGTCGACCGGCACCTTCGCCTCGCTGATCAGCGACATCGCGACGCAGGTGGAGGACATCCTGGGCCTGGAGTTCAAGGCCCGGGGCTTCGACGCGCGGCTCGCCCCGATGTACTCGCAGATGCTGGTGGGGATGGTGGCGCTGACCGGCCAGTGGTGGCTGGAGGTGCGCAAGCCGCAGAAGGCCGAGGTCGCCGCCCACCTGGTGAACCTGGCCTGGCACGGCCTGGAGGGGATGGAGCGGCACCCGAAGCTGGTCGGCGACCGCAAGGCCTAGGGCCCCGGCCTCCCGGGGCCGCTCGTGCCCTACCGCTTCACGCCGACGGCGAAGATCCGCCGGAACGGGAAGACCGTGCCGTGCGGCCCGGCCGGGTAGGCCTCGCGGAGCAGGGCGCCGTACTCGGCGAGGAAGGCCGCCCGCTCGGCCGGGTCGGTGAGCCGGGTGAGCACGGGCCGCAGGGCGGTGCCCTTGACCCACTCCAGGACCGGGTCCGCACCCGGGAGCAGGGTGCTGTAGGTGGTCTCCCAGGCGTCGGTGGAGCAGCCGGCCCCGGCGAGGGCCGCCAGATACGCGCCGGGTTCGTGGACGCCGGCCCGGGTGGCCCCGTCGCCCAGGGCGTCGCGCCAGCGGGGGCTGCTGCGGAGCTCGGCGAGCAGGGTGTGGCTGGGCGCGTCGAAGTTGCCGGGCACCTGGAAGGCGACCACGCCGCCGGACTCCAGTGCCGCGGCCCAGCGGTTCAGCAGGTCGAGGTGCCCCGCGGGCCCGTCCTCCCCCTCCGGTGTGAAGCCGATCCACTGCAGGGCCGCGTTGGAGACGATCAGGTCCGGTGCGGCGGCGGCCGGGTCGTAGACGCGCGCGTCGGCGAGCAGGTAGTCCGCGGTGGGCTCGCCCTCGGTGCGGGCGGCGGCGAGCATCTCGGCGGAGTTGTCGACGCCGGTGATCCGGGCCCGGGGCCAGCGTTCGCGCAGGACGGCGGTGGAGTTGCCGGGGCCGCAGCCGATGTCCAGGATCGTGGCGGCCGCCTCGTGGGCCGGGGCGGGGACGCGGGCGAGCAGGTCGCGCAGCGGGCGGGTCCGTTCGTCGGCGAAGCGCAGGTACTGCTCCGGGTCCCAGACGGGGGTGCTCATGACCGACCTCGCAAGTATCTCGACATCAAGATATCCAGCCGCAGCTTCCACGTTACATTTCTCGATGTCAAGAGACTTCACATCGACACATCCCCCGATACACTGATCGTCATGGAGGACGAGGTCGACCGCCTGGTCGCAGCATGGCGCCGAGAGCGCCCCGACCTCGACGTGGAACCACTTGAGGTGCTCAGCCGGGTCAGCCGGCTCGCCCGGCACCTCGATCGTGCCCGCCGGACGGCCTTCGCCGAGCACGGCCTGGAGCCCTGGGAGTTCGACGTCCTGACGGCACTGCGACGGGCCGGCTCCCCCTACCAGCTCTCCCCAGGCCAGCTGCTCACCCAGACCCTGGTCACCTCCGGCACCATGACCAACCGGATCGACCGATTGACCGGCAAGGGCCTGGTCAAGCGCCTGCCCGACCCGGACGACCGGCGCGGCGTGCTGGTCCGGCTCACCGAGGACGGACGCGACCGGGCCGATCAGGCACTCGCCGGGCTGCTGGCGCACGAGCGCGAGCTGCTGGCCCAGCTCACCGGCACCCAGCAGGGCGAACTCGCCGGACTGCTGCGGCAGCTGGTCGCCCCCTTCGACAACATCCCGAGCTGACCCCCGACCCCGCCGGCCGTCAGAAACCGTCCGGGTACGGGGTGCTGAGCGCCGGCACCGGAGCCGGCTCAGACTCCGCGGTGCGGTAGCCGGGCAGCAGTTCGGCCAGCCGCCGGCGGACCTCCTCGTCGCTGTTGCCCACCGCCGCCTCGTACAGACCGGTCAGGCCGCCCGCGAGGTCCTCGGGGCCGGCGCCGCGCTCGGCCACGGTGGCGTAGATCCGGGCGTGCGCGGTGGGCAGCCGCTCCTCGCCCTCCGAGAACAGCGCCTCGTTCAGCTTCTCGCCCGCCCGCAGGCCGGTGTAGCGGATCTCCACCTCGTCCCGGCCCAGCTGCACCTGCTCGGCGAAGTTGTGCACCAGGTCGACGATCCGCACCGGCTCGCCCATGTCGAGCACGAAGACCTCACCGCCGCGGGCCATCCGACCGGACTCCAGCACCAGCCCGACGGCCTCCTCGATGGTCATGAAGAACCGCGTCACATCGGGGTGGGTGATGGTCACCGGGCCGCCGCTGCGCAGCTGCTCGGCCAGCACCGACAGCAGCGAGCCGCGCGAGCCCAGCACGTTGCCGAAGCGGACCGCGGAGAACACCCCGGTGCCGAGGTTGCGCGCGTCCCGCGCGTTCGCCTGCACGATCAGTTCGGCCAGCCGCTTGCTGGCGCCGAGCACCGAGGTCGGGTCGGCCGCCTTGTCGGTGGAGATCAGGACGAACCGCTCGACACCGGTGGCCAGCGCCGCCTCCACCAGGTGGTCGGTGCCCAGCACATTGGACTTGACCGCCTCACTGGGGTGGCGCTCCAACAGCGGCAGGTGCTTGTGCGCGGCGGCGTGGAAGACCACCTCGGGCTTGAGGTCGCGGAAGATCTGCTGGATCCGCGGCCGGTCCCGGATGTCCGCGATCACCAGTGACTCGTCGGTGAGCAGCGCCTCGCCCCAGATCTCCAGCTGGAGGCGGTGCAGGTTGGACTCGTCGTGGTCCAGCATGTAGAGCGCGCTCGGGTTGAACGCGTGGACCTGGCGGCAGAGTTCGCTGCCGATCGAGCCGCCGGCCCCGGTCACCAGCACCCGCCGGCCCTCGATCACGTCCCGGACGTCGGCGGAGACCACATGCACCTCGTGCCGACCGATCAGCCGGTTGACGTCCAGACTGCGCATGTCCGACCCGACCACCTCACGGCGCAGCGCGGCGAGGAAGGACGGCAGGTAGCGGACGGCGGCGCCGGCCGCGGCGGCGGCGGTGGCCAGGGCCCGGACCCGCTGCGGGGCGAGACCGGGGATGGCGAGCGCGACCGCCTGGACGCGGTGGCGGACGGCGAGCCCGGTGAGCTCGGCCAGGGTGCCGAGGACGGGCACGTCGCCCACCGACCGGCCGGCCTTGGCCGGGTCGTCGTCGAGCAGGCCGATCGGGTCGAGCCCGAACTCCGGTGTCCGGCCGAGGTCGCGGACCAGTGCCGTCCCGGCGGCGCCGGCTCCGACGATCAGGGTGCGCAGGCCCGTCGGTGGTGTCGCGGCGGGGGTGCTCACGGCCGGCGAGGGGGCGTCCGGACCCCCGTTCGCGCCGGGCTGGGCTGTGTGCGGGCGTGCGGAAGTGCTGTGCGGCGACATCTGTCCTCCGGATTTCCCTGACCTGACGGACCTGAGCCGGTACCTGGGTGTGACGGGCCGATCAGCCGGCGCCGGGAGCTGTGGTCGAGGCGACGGACGGCGGAGCTGTGGGCGCGGCCGGCTCGGAGGGGCTGACGCCCGCCCGCCGTGCGACCGCGACGGCGGCCAGGGTGGAGTGCACCCCGAGCTTGCCGAGGACGTTCTGCATGTGGGTGCGCACGGTGTGCGGGGAGAGGTAGAGCCGCTCGGCGACGGCCTGCCGGCCGAGGCCGGCGACCATACAGCGCAGGATCTGCTTCTCCCGGGGGGTGAGCGTGTCGACGAGGCGCTCGCTCTCGGTGCGGTCCCGCCGGGCGGTGGTGAGCTCCCGGATCACACCGGTGAGCAGGGCCGGCGGCAGGTGCGTCTCGTCGCGCAGCACGCCCCGGACCACGGCCAGCAGACGGGCCAGCGAACTCTCCTTGGCCACCCAGCCGGTGGCGCCGGCGTGCAGGGCGCGGGCGGCGCGGAGCGGGTCGTCGGCGGTGGCCAGGACGATCGCCCGCAGCGCGGGATGGTTGCGGCGGGCCCGGGCGAGCAGGGTGATCCCGTCGGGCACCGGGGCGGCGGGGTGGTACCGGTCGGGCGGGTACGGGGCGGTCGAACAGGCCGGGGGCGGGGTGGTGCGGGCCGGCGTGCCGAGGCCCGCGGGCGGTCCGGGGACGGCGGCCGGGCGGCGGGGTGCGGGCAGGGGGAGCGGCGGGCGACGGCGTACGGCGTCGGGCGGGTCCGCTCCGGGCTGGCGCGGTTTGCGCACCCCGTCGGACTCGGCGCCGAGGTCGGCATCGATCAGGACGACGTCGAAGCCCCGGCCCTCGGTGGCGGCGCGCTCCAGCGCCCGCTCCGCGGCGGCCGCACTGCCGGCCGCGCCGACCTCCACGTCGGGCTCGGCGGCGAGCGCCGCGGCCAGCGCCTCGGCGAAGATCCGGTGGTCGTCGACCACCAGGACGCGGATCCGCCCCATCGTCACTCCCCCCTGTTCGGCCGAGCCTGCGCCCGGGGCGCCGACCCGTCCCACCGCCGTGGCCCGGGTACTGCTCCGCCGCCCACCCCCCGGCTCCCGGGAGGACCAAAGCACCGACCCCCACCGGTACCGGAATCAGCGTACGGGGTGGGGGACGGCTCGGTGGGGGTTTGGTGAAGTTTCGTCAGGAGGTGCGAACTTGGCGTGACTTGGTACCCCCGGCGACGCCTTCCGGCGCGCGGCGGGAGAGCAGCAGCGCGGGCAGCAGGGCCAGCGCGAGCAGTGCGACGGCCCACCCGTAGGTCCCGCGGAAGGCCTCCGCGAGGTCGGGGGCGAGCGCGGCCCGCGCCGCCGGGTCCAGGGCCCGCACGGCGGCCAGGCCTCCGTCGGCCGCACCGGGCAGCCGGTCGGCCAGTGCCCCGGCGAGGAGGGCGGACATCAGCGCGGTGCCGACCGAGCCGGAGACCTGCTGGACGATGGTGACCAGGGTGCTGGCGGCCGGGACCTCGACCGGGGCGACGCTGCGGGTGGCGGCCGCCATGGCGGGCATCAGCGTCATGCCGATACCCGTCCCCATCACCACCAGGGCGGCGATCAGGCGCGGGTACGGGGTGTCGGCACCGACCTGGACGGTGAAGCCGAGGAAGCCGGTGGTGGCCACCGCGGCGCCGGCGAGCACGATCCGGCCCGGGGCGAAGCGGTCGGCCAGCCGCCCGGCGAACTGCATCGTGATGCCGGTGGCGAGCGCCTGCGGGATGCCCAGCAGACCGACCTCGGTCGCGCTCTGGCCGCGCAGCAGCTGGTAGTAGAGCGGGAGCAGCAGCATCGAACCGAAGTAGCCGCAGCCGAACAGGGCGATGGTGGCGGCGGGAGCGGCGAACGCCCGGCGGCCCAGGAGGCGCAGGTCGAGCAGCGGTTCACGGGTGGTCAGCGCCCGGACGACGAACCCGGCGACCAGGGCCGCCCCGGCCAGGACGGACACCGGACCGGCCGCGCCGGAGTCCCCGGGCCCGACGCCCAGTCCGTAGATCAGCGCGGCCAGGCCCGGGGAGAGCATCAGCAGGCCGGGCAGGTCCAGCCGGCGGCCGGCGGCCGCGCCGGCGTCGCGGGGCAGCAGCCGGGCGGCCAGGCCGAGCGCGAGCGCGCCGATCGGCAGGTTGACCAGGAAGACCCAGCGCCAGGAGGCCTCGTCGACCAGCCAGCCGCCCAGCACCGGCCCGGCGAGCGGGCCGATCAGCACGGGGATGCCGAGCACGCTCATGGTGCGCCCGGTGCGGGCCGGGTCGCAGGCCCGGAGCAGCACGGTCATCCCGACCGGCATCACCATGCCGCCGCCCAGCCCCTGGAGCACCCGGAAGGCGATCAGCGACGGGGCGTCCCAGGCCGCGCCGGCCAGCAGCGAGCCGAGCACGAAGAGGGCGAGCGCGGTCAGGTAGAGGCGCCGGGCACCGAAGCGTCCGATCGCCCAGGCGGTGACCGGCGTGACGGTGGCGAGCGCGAGGGTGTAGCCGGTGGTCACCCACTGGATGGTGGCCAGCGGGGCCCGGAAGTCCTCGGCGAGGCGGTTGAGCGCGACGTTGACGATCGTGGTGTCGAGGACGGTCATCAGCGAACCGAGGACCACAACCGCGGCGATCGCCGCGGTGCGCGGGCCGGGCGCGGTGGCCGCCTCGGCGGTGGCGGGTGCGGCGGTGCCGGTGGTGCTCATCGGTCCCCCCTTGGGCGACGGGCTTCGGGCTTCGGGCTGTCGGTCCGGGACGCCGTCCGCCGGGGCCCGGTGCGCCGCGGACCGGACGGGTGCGGGCCCGGTGCGCGGCGGGCTCCGGCGGACGGGCGTCGGGTCAGGCGCCGTACGGGCGGGCGGCGCGGGCGTCCCGCAGCGCGTGGGCCCACCAGGTGAGCTGGTCGAGCATGCCCTTGGCGGCGCCGTTCGGGACGGTCGGGTCGACGGGCTCGCCGTCCTCCCCGAAGGCGGCCCAGACACCGTGGAAGCTGACGGAGTCCCGGACGGTGACGGTGTGCAGCTCGGCGAAGATCAGCCGGAGCTGCTCGACCGCGCGCAGCCCGCCGCCGAGGCCGCCGTAGGAGACGAAGCCGACCGGCTTGGCCTGCCACTCGGCGCGGTGCCAGTCGATGGCGTTCTTCAGCACGGCGGGGAAGCTGTGGTTGTACTCGGGCGTGATCACCACGAAGGCGTCCGCGGCGGCCAGCCGCGGCGAGAGCCCGGCGAGGCACTCGGCCTGCTCGGCGGTGGGCTCCTCGCCCAGGTGCGGCAGCGGGTGGTCGGCCAGGTCGATGACGTCGAGGTCCAGATCGGCCCGGTGCCCGGCGGTGCGCAGGAACCACTCGGCGACGGTGGGCGCGACACGGCCCTGGCGGCTGCTGCCGACGATGACGGCGACGCGGTACGGGGTCTCGGACATGACGGTCTCCGGGAGTTGTTCTGGACGGTCACCGCCCGATCGGACGGCACGTCAGGTAAAGTACAACGTGCATGGCAATGAGTACAACGCTTACTGCAAACTTCCTGGGAGGTCCTCGATGACCGGTGAGAACGAAGCGCCGCCCGCACCCCGCCGGGGGCTGGCCGAGAAGCGGCAGGCCATCACCCGGGCCGCCCGGACGGTCTTCGGCCGGGACGGCTACTCCCGCGCCAGCATCGACGCCATCGCAGCGGAGGCCGGGGTGTCCACCCGCACCATCTACAACCACTTCGCGGGCAAGGAACTGCTCTTCCGAACCGTCGTCCAGGAGAGCGCGGGGCAGGTCAGGGACGCCCAGCTGGACGTCATCGAACGCCATCTGGCCAAGGTCACCGACCTGGAGACGGACCTCGTCACACTGGGCCTGGCCTGGGTGGCGGCGCTCACCACCTTCGTCGACCACTTCGCCCTGGTCCGGCAGATCAACGCCGAGGCGGCGCACCTCCCGAAGGACCTGCTGGACGCCTGGCAGGCCACCGGACCGGGCCTGGTCATGGCCGAACTCAGTGCCCGATTCGACGGGTTGGACGACCAGGGCCTGCTGGACGCGCCCGATCCGGCGCGCGCCGCCCAGCACTTCGTCCTGCTCATCGGGAGCGAGATCACCCAGCGCTCCTACTGGGGCGCGCATCCGCTCGCCCCGTCGGAGACCGAGGAGATCGTCACCGCCGGCGTGCAGGCCTTCCTGCGCGCCTATGCCGCACGCCCAGCGCGGTAGCGCCCGGCGTGCGGCGCCCGGCGTGCGGCGTGCGGCGTGCGAGAACGCTGGGGCACCGGAAGGTCCGCGCGGCGTGCCGGAACGCCGAAGCGCCGCCCCCGGAGCGGGAGCGGCGCCTCGCCCACGGCGCGGGCCGCTGCCTACAGGCCGTTCTTCTCCAGGGTGAACTTCCAGGCGTCGGCGACGATGTCGTCCAGGTTCGGGCGGCTCGGGGTCCAGCCCAGCGCCTGGTGGGCGCGCTCGGCGGAGGCCACCAGCACGGCCGGGTCGCCGGCGCGGCGGCCCGAGGTCACCACCGGGATCTCCCGGCCGGTGACGCGCTTGACCGACTCGATCACCTCGCGCACCGAGAAGCCGCTGCCGTTGCCCAGGTTGCAGATCAGGTGCTCGCCCGGCTTGGCCGCGTCCAGCGCCAGCAGGTGCGCCTCGGCCAGGTCCGCGACGTGGATGTAGTCGCGGACGCAGGTGCCGTCCTCGGTCGGGTAGTCGTCGCCGTACACCGCGATGTGCTCGCGCTGCCCGAGCGCGGCCTGGAAGACCAGCGGGATCAGGTGCGACTCGGGGTCGTGCCGCTCGCCGTACGCACCGTACGCGCCGGCCACGTTGAAGTAGCGCAGCGAGACGGCGGCCAGGCCGTGGGCGACGGCCTCACTGGTGATCAGGTGGTCGACGGCCAGCTTGGTGGCGCCGTAGGTGTTGGTCGGCGCGGTGCGGGCGGTCTCGGCGATCGGCACCGACTCCGGCTCGCCGTAGGTGGCGGCGGTGGAGGAGAACACCAGCTTGCGCACGCCCGCCGCGCGCATCGCGCTGATCAGCTCCAGCGAGCCGGCCACGTTGTTGCGCCAGTACTTCTCCGGGTCCGCGACCGACTCGCCGACCTGCGAGGAGGCGGCGAAGTGCAGCACCCCGTCGAAGGAGGCGTCCAGTACGGTGCCGGCCTCCTGGATCCGGCCCTGCACGAACTCCGCACCGGCGGGCACACCCTCACGGAAGCCGGTGGAGAGGTCGTCCAGGACGGTCACCTGGTGTCCCGCCTCCAGCAGGTGGGCGGCGACCACGCTGCCGACATAGCCGGCGCCACCCGTGACCAGGTACTTACTCATGATGAGACCTCCAGCGGGCGATGGTCCGCCGGTGGGCGGCCATCGGTGACGTACATACGACTGGGGCCATTGTCCCTGGCTTCCGGAGTGCCCCGGACCGCGCACCCGACCGCCGCCCCGGGGCTCCGGCCGGGCCGCCCGCTCAGTCCCGCGCCATCCGCTCCAGCAGCCCCGTCCGGGCGGCCACCGCCGCCGCCTCCAGCCGGGTGCGCGCACCGAGCTTCATGAGCACCCGCTGGACATGCGTCCGGGCGGTACTGGCCGCGATCCGCATCCCGGCCGCGATCGCCGCGGTGTCCTCGCCGTCCGCGATCCGGGCCAGCACCTGGACCTCACGGCGGGTCAGCAGCCGCAGCAGCCGCAGCGCCTCGTCGTCCGGCTCCACCGCCGGCCGCAGCAACTGGTCGAAGGCGCCGCGGAGCACGTCCACCGCGACCGCCGCCTCCCCGGCCCGAGCCCGCCCGATGGCCCGCTCGACCACCTCGATCCGCTCGTCGCTGGGCACGTACCCCGCCGCGCCCGCGGCGAACGCAGCTGCCACACCCCGGAGTTCACCGACCGGTCCGAGCACGATGACGGCCACCTCGGGCCGCTCCCGGCGAATCCGGCGCAGCCCCTCGAAGGCACCGGGCTCGGCCGGACCGGCCACCCCGAGCAGGCACACCTCGGGTCGGCGCCCGGCGACCAGGTCGGCGGCGGACCCGGCCGGCGAGCCGACCGCGAGCACCCGGTGGCCACGCAACTGGAGCGCGGTGGCCAGCGCCTCGGCCAGCAACCGGTGGTCGTCGACCACCACGAGTCGAACGCCCATGACACCCTCCCGGTCGGGGTCCGGCTCCGCGCCCGCACCCGGTGGGGCGGGCGGCCGATGACGCACCATCACAGCGCATTCCGTGCCCGACCCGCTAGCCCGCCTCCGCGCCGGCACCACCGGGCGGAAACGAAAAGGACCCTCGCCGTTGGGCGAGGGTCCTTCACTTTGAGCCCCCATGCGGAATCGAACCGCAGACCTTCTCCTTACCATGGAGACGCTCTACCGACTGAGCTATAGGGGCGAACCGGTCGAACAAGGAAGACATTACACGGCCGACGGCCCGGAAGGGAAATCGGCTCCGATCATCCGACCGAGGGCGCCCGACCCCCTCACCGGAGGCATGGCGCGACACCGCCGGAGGGTGCGCCGCACCCGTCGCACGGCTGGTCAGGCCTCGGGGTGCGCCCGGTCGAACTCCTCGCGCGCGACCAGCATCTGCGCCGTCCGGTCCTGCGTCCAGCGACCGACCGGCGCCAGCAGCACGGCCAGCTCCCGGCCGAGCGGCAGCAGGTCGTAGACCACCCGCGGCGGCGTCTCGGGGTGGACGGTGCGCCGCACCAGACCGTTGCGCTCCAGGGTGCGCAGCGACTGGGTGAGCATCTTGCGACTGACCCCGTCCACCGCGCGCTGCAGCTCCGAGAACCGCTGCGGACCGAACTCGCCGAGGCTCATCAGGATCAGCATCGACCACTTGTCCGCCAGGTCCGCGAGCATCGCGCGACTCGGACAGAGCTGGGCGAAGACATCGAGCTCCTGGGCCTGCCCGGCCCCGGCCTGGGACTGCTCCTGCGTTGTCATGCCCTCCAGGGTAGCTCCGGGTCTCCGATCCACTCTTGGTAACCAATGGAGACTTGGTCTATATTGGAGACCGCTGGGGGCCGGACGCCGCCGTCCCCTCCCCCGCCCTTCCTGGCTTCCCGCCATGTCGCCGCCCCATGTCCCGAGCCCCGCCGAGGAGCACCCCGCCATGACCGCCATCCGCCCGACCGTCGCCATCGCCTACCACTCCGGCTACGGCCACACCGCCGTCATCGCCGAGGCCGTCGCCCGCGGCGCCGCCGCCACCGGCGCCGAGGTCGTCACCGTCGCGGTCGACACCATCACCGAGGAGCAGTGGGCCCGACTGGACGCCGCGGACGCGATCGTCTTCGGCTCGCCCACCTACATGGGCACCGCCTCCGGCGCCTTCCACACCTTCGCCGAGGCCAGCAGCAAGCGCTGGTTCGGCGACGCCTGGCTGGACAAGGTCGCCGCCGGGTTCACCAACTCCGCCTCCAAGAGCGGCGACAAGTCCGGCACCCTCGGCTTCTTCCAGACCCTCGCCGCCCAGCACGGCATGAACTGGGTCAACCTGGGCCTCAAGCCGGGCTGGAACTCCTCGACCGGCAGCGAGAACGACATCAACCGCCTCGGCTTCTTCGCCGGTGCCGCCGCCTCCACCCCGTCCGACGGCGGCGCCGACGCCGTGCACAAGGCCGACATCGCCACCGCCGAGCACCTCGGCGACCGGGTCGCCAAGCACACCGCGACCCTGCTGGCCGGCCGCGCCGCCCAGGCCGCCGCCGCCGTCTGACCCGACCGGACACCCGACCGGGCCTGCTCGCACCACCGACCCGAGCAGGCCCGGACCAGCATCGCACCCACCGCGCGCTACGCCGCCGGGTCCGCCCCCAGGACCGGCGCCCGGCGGCGTCCGCCGTCCGCCCCGGCCACCGCGAGGTCCGTACCGCTGGTCTCCGGCAACAGCCGCAGACAGAGCAGCGACACCAGCCCCAGCGCCGCCAGGTACCAGCCGGCCGGCTCCGCCGTCCCGTACGCGTCGGTCAGCCTGGTCGCGACCAGCGGCGTGGTCGCACCGCCCACCACTCCGCCCAGGTTGTACGTCAACGCGGCCCCCGTGTACCGCACCCGGGTCGGGAACAGCTCCGGCAGATACGCCGCCACCGGCCCGAGCAGACACCCCAGCACCACCATCGCCCCCGCCAGGGCCAGGAACATCAGCGGCCGGCGCACCGTCTCCAACAGCGGGAACAGCAGCAGCGACCAGAACACCGCGAGCCCCGTCGCCGCCTGCAGCGTCCGCCGACGCCCCCACCGGTCACTGCGCCGCGCACTCACCCAGACCGTCGCGGCCATGCCCACCGCGCCCGCCAGCAGCATCGACAGCACCACCGTGCTCGGCACCCCGAGCCCCGTCGTCGCGTACGCCAGCGCGTAGGTGGTGGTCAGGTAGAACAGCGCGTACCCCACGGTGATCACACCGCAGCCGATCAGCACCGTCCGCCAGTGCCCGCGCAGGACCTCCACCACCGGCGGCCGCCCCCGGGCCTCGCCGGCCCGGAACAACGGCGTCTCCTCGATCTGCAGCCGCACGAACAGCCCCACCGCCACCAGCGCCAGCGACGCCAGGAACGGCACCCGCCAACCCCAGCTGTGGAACGCCCGCTCGTCCAGCATCAGTTGGAGCACCAGGAAGACGCCGTTGGCGAGCGCGAACCCGATGGTCGGCCCCAGCTGCAGAAACGCGCCGTACCGCCCGCGCCGCCCGGCCGGCGCGTTCTCCGCGATCAGCAGCGCGGCCCCGCCCCACTCCCCACCGAGCCCCACCCCCTGACAGACCCGCAGCACCACCAGCGCGACCGGCGCCCACCACCCCCACGCCCCGTACCCCGGCAGCACCCCGACCAGCACCGTCGACAGGCCCATCAGCAGCAGCGACACCACCAGCGTCGCCCGACGCCCCAGCCGGTCCCCGAAGTGCCCGAACGCCACCGCCCCCAGCGGCCGGGCCAGGAACGCCACCGCGTACACCGAGAACGCCGCCAACAACGCGCCCACGGTGCTCAGTTCCGGAAAGAACACCCCACCGAAGACCAGCGCGGCCGCCGCCCCGTAGATGAAGAAGTCGTAGAACTCGATCGCCGTACCGATCAGCGCCGCCGCCGCGACCCGGCGCAACTGCGCCGCCCGGCGGGCTTCCTGCGTATCCATACCGCCACCCTGGCGACCCCCGCACCCCCCGCAACAGACCCACCCGGGTGACGGCAGCGCACGGCCGACGCCTCACGCCCGCCCCGCACCCCTGTCACCACCAAAGACGACTGCCCGGCCGCCGGGGCTCACCCCAGCGGCCGGGCAGTCGTTCCGACTCGCTACCGGGCGTACGGATTGTCGCTCGGCGGAGCCGGCGGCTCGTACGACGGCGGCGCCGACGGCGTCCCGGGTCCGGCCTGCTGCTGCGGCGGCTGCCCCGGAACGTGCGGGTACCCCACCGGAGCCGGCGGCGCAGCCACCGCCTGCGGAGCGGCGGCGGCCCGTCGACGCAGCACGAAGAACACGATGCCCGCCACGACCACCAGCCCGACGACCACCGCGACGACGATCGGCATCGCGCTGCCGGAGTCGGCCGCCTCGTCCGCCTGCGGCTGCGCGGCCGGCGGCTGCGCGGCCGGCGCCGCCACCGGTGTGCTGTCCTCGCTCTGTGTGGTGGGCGCAGCCGACGAGGGGCTCGCCGTGGTGGACGGGGCCGCCGACGACGGCGTGGCGGTCGGCGCGGTCCCGCCGACCGGCGCCTCGGGGATCGGGCTCACATCCGCCGGCCCCGGGTCCCCCGGGGTGGTGAGTGCGATCCGCGGCCGAACCGCCCCGTAGCCGATGCCGTCGTTGCGGTTGGAGCCGTCGGTGGGCTTGCCGGCGGTGTTGATGAGTACCCGGAGCACCTGATTCGCGCTCCAGTCCGGGTGGACGGACCAGACCAGCGCCGCCGAGGCGGAGACGATGGCGGTGGCGTCGGACGTCCCGTGCGTCTTGCAGTACCCCGAGGCACCGGTGCAGGCGTCGTACATGTCGATGCCGGGAGCGACCAGATCGACCTGCGGGCCCTGCTCCGACTCGGCCGTGGTCGTGACGTTCCGGTCGATCGCCCCCACTCCGACCACGTTGGGCAACGCGGCCGGGTACTCGACGGGGTTGCCCGCCTGCGCGGAGTTGCCCACGCCCGCCACGACCAGGGAGCCCTTGGCGGTCGCATGGGCGATCGCGGTGTTCACCGCGGCAACGGACTCGGAGGAGGCCCGAGTCGCAGGGCCGGCCTGGGAGATGTTGATGACCTTGGCCCCCTGGTCCGCCGCGTAGGTGATGGCCTGGCCGATCCGGTCGAGGAACTCTGAGGTGCTGACATCTCCTGCATTGCCGTCGTTCTTGATCTTCAAGGGAAGGATCTTGGTGCCTGGGGCCAGCCCGTAAGCGCCCTGACCGCCCAGGCCCTTGCCAGTTCCTGCGATCAGGCTGGCGATCCCCGTGCCGTGGCCGTCCTTGAAGTCCCCGGTCCCTCCCGGCAAGCCACTGAAGTCCTTCCCCGGCAGCAACTGCCCCACCAGGTCCGGGTGGTCCAGCTTGAACCCGCCGTCGATCACGGCAACCGTGACGCCCTCACCCTTGGTGGTCTTCCACATCTCCGGCGCCTTCATGGCGTCCAGATGCCACTGCTGCTCGCGAATCGAATCCACCGCGGCGGCAGGCACCGCTGCCGGCCCCGCGACAACGCCCGCAGCCAACAACACAGCGGCGAACCCGCGCCTGCGTCCCCGTACGTCCGTCCGCCGCATCACCACTCCTCGTCGATCTCCCCGTCGGCCGGAGCAGCGCCCCGGACAGGTCTGCCCGGCCACCGGGGTCAAGCCCAGTGGCCGGGCAGTCGTTGCCGTGCTACTCAATCACGCCCGGATTGCTCTGCGGCGTACCGCTCGTCCAGGTCTCTTCGTCCTCGTGCAGGTAGTCGGCACGATTGCGGCGCTCGCGCTCGCTCTTGCCCGCGCCACCCGCCATACCGGGACCGCCCGGCATGCCGTTCTGCCCCGAACGCGACCCGTTCTCCGCGCCTGCGCCCGCCGCTGCCGCCCGACTCCGCAGACCGGTGCCGCCGGGTGTGAAGGCGCCGCCCGCAGCCGGACCCTTGGAGCCGCCGACCGTGCCGCCGCCGGTCGAGGTCAGACCCCGCCCGCGTGCGCTGCCGCCGGAGGCTCCGCCGCCGTGACCGCCGCCCATGCCCGGGTGCATGCCGCCGCCCGAGCCGCCCATGCCGTTGCCGGCTCCGGAGCGGCCGCCGCCCTGGGCCTCACGGGCTCCGAAGGCCTGCCCGCTACCGGGCACCCCGGGTGTGGTGCTCTTCGGGGGAAGCGAGCCGCCGCCGAAGGTGCTCGTCCGGCCCGAGGCCGGACCAGGGCCCTTGGGCGGGAGCGAACCGCCGCCACCACCGGTGGGACCGAAGGGGTTGAACGGCAGGGGCCCACCGCCGGGCTGACCAGGGCCGACCGGCTGGGTGTGCGGGCCGCCCGGAATGTTCGGCGGCAGGCTGCCGCCACCGCCCGGCCCGACCGGGCCGGTCTGCCCGGGAACGGTCGGCAGGGTCGGCACACTGTCGATGCCGGTGCCCGGGCGGTCACCCGGGTACGTCGGCACCGGCGCCGGCCCCGGCGGGGCCGGGTCGTGCGGCAGCGGCGCCGGTCCGGTGTGCGGCGGGACGGGGTCGATGTGCCCCGGCCCACCCGGGCCCTGCGGGCCCGGCACGGACGGACGGGGAGCCACCGAGCCGCCTCCACCACCGCCACCACCGCCGGGCGGGCTGTAGCTCCCGCCTCCGCCGCCGACCCCGGCGTGGGGGCTGCGGGTGTAGCCGCCCGAGCCCGTGCCGCCACCGCCACCGCCGACCGGGACGTCCTCGCTTCCGTTCACGCCGCCGTCGCCCGGGACCCCGGGCAGACTCGGCATTTCGAGCGAGTTCAGCTTCGTGGTCGCCGCCTCGTAGGCCTGCGCCAGCTTCACCATCTGGTTGATGGCTTCCTGGTGCTCCTGGTCGACCTTCTTCTTCGCCGCCGCGGCCTCGGTCGCGGTCACCCAGCTGGAGTCGACCTTCTTCATGATCTGGTCGGCAGAGCTGCCCACACCGCCGTACTTGATCTCCAGTACGGGCGTGATGGTCGGGCACGGCTGCTTGTTGTGCTTGCTGACCGTCGCGACCTCGGTCTTCGGCACCTCGGGCACCGCGGTCTTCGCGGTGCTGAGTGCCTCACCCGCCTGGTGCATCGCGTCACCGGCGCCCACGGAGTACTCACCGAGCAGCGCCGCCGACTTGTGGAAGTTACCGGCCCAGGTCTTGAAGCTCTCGGCCGCCGGACCCTCCCACTGGATCTGGTCGACGTGGGCCTTGAGAGCCGCACTGAGGTCGCGCAGCACGCGGCCGGCCGCCTTGAGCTGGGTGCCCCGGCTCAGAACCTTCGCCGGATCGGTGCTGGCGACCATCGCCTTGAGTTCTTCGTGCTGCTTGCTCTCGAAGTCCGTTCCGCCTGCCATCACTCACTCCCCGTGTCACTCGAAGTCCCGCCCTGCACCACCGTCAGAGCCCCTGGCCGCTCGCCGGAGCCGGCCCGTTCGGCCCCGCCGCCGGACGCGGCACACCGGCGTTCTTGGCGATGTTCGTCTGGGTGGCCGTCGTGTGCTCCTCGTTGCCGGCGTAGTTGCCCGCCGTCTTCGCCACCGCCGTCTTCATCGCCTCGATCTGGGAGACGAAGTCCTTGTGCAGCTTGACCAGGGCGTCGTGCGTCTTCCCGTACGCGGCCGTCAGGTCGGTGGACTGCGTGAAGCCCTTGCCGAAGTTGTCCGCGTGCAGCCGCTGCTCCTGGAGGTTGTACGGCGCGGCCTCCGAGCCCTCCATCGCCTGGAGCAGTGCCTCGATCTTCTTCGCGAACGCGGTCAGCGTTTCCAGCTCGATCTTGACGTTCTGACTGCCGAAGGCGGACACCAGCGCCGAGGCGCTCACGTTCGTCTCGGCAACACGGACGACGGTGTCGACCACGCCGGCCACACCGGGAATGCCGAACATGCTGAAAATGCCGTTGTCATGACCGCCGAGCGAGAACGGCGTGTCGTCCGGAGTCGTCGTCGCTCCGTTCGTCGTCCCGGCTTCTCCGCCCACTGGTGCGTCAGCCACCGCAAATCCACCTCTCCCCCGCGTGCGGGGCGACCCTCGGGCCGCCGCACCGCAACACACCGTCAACTTCTCGGTCGTACAGTCGTACTCGACGCGCCGTCCCTCGTTCAGCACAGCGGTCGCCTCGACCATCGTAGCCACCCGCTCCGTCACGTCGGCAGGGCCCGTGTCACGACTGAGCGCGATCGGTACGAACTTGACACGTACAAGGCCCCCGTGGAGACCACCCGGACGGCCGCTAGACTGACCGGGTCCGGTTCGACCGGGTACGACCTCATCTGCCGCGCAATGTCGCACAGCAGCGACCCCCGCCCCCGCCCACCCGCGTGCGGGGCCGCCGGCAGCGGAATGGATGTGATCACGTGCCGTCCCGGTCGGCCGATCCCGTACGGCGGAGCACTCCCTGGTGGGCCCGGGCCGCCCGCCCGGCCCGGCCGCCGCTGCCGCTCGCGCTGATGGCGCGTGCGGCGGTCGGCATGGCGGTGCCGCTCGCGCTCGGGCAGCTCACCCACCGCCTGGACCTCGGCACCTTCGCCGGTCTCGGTGCGATGCACGCCACCATGAACGACCGCGTCGAGCCCACCCGGCTGCGGGCCCCGCGGATCGCCTCCGCCGTCCTCGCCTCCGCGCTCGGCATGCTGATCGGCTCCGCCCTGCAGGAGTTCCACCCCCAGGCGGTCCACTCGACCGCCCTCGTCATCGGCGCGGCGCTCACCGCCACGGCGTTCGTGTCCGGTGCGCTGAGCGCCACGGGGCCGCGCGGGTCGGCGGCCGGCATGCTGCTGCTGGTCTCCGCCGCACTGGGCAGCGGGATGCCGCTGGCCCGGCCGTGGTGGGCGGCGGCGCCGATGATGCTGGCCGGGGCCGCGTTCGTGGTCCTGCTCGGCCTGCCGCGCAGCGGCTACCGCCGTCCCCGCGCCGATCCGCGCAACCGCGCGCTGGCCGCCGCGTACGACGCGCTCGGCCGGACCCTGGCCGACCTCGGCACCCCGCAGGGCTCCATCTCCCGACAGGTCCTGACGGCCCGCCTGAACCAGCTCCAGGACCTCCTCCCACCACCTCGTCCCCGGACCCCCGAGTCCCCCCGCGCGGTCCGGCTCCGCCGGATGTACGAGGCGGCGCTGGCCGCCACCGAGGCGGCGACCGGGTTGCTCTGGGCCTGGCGGCCGGTGCCGCCGGAGGTCGCCGCCGTCCCCGGGCGGCTGGCCCGCGCCGTCGAGCGCGGCGGCGGGGAGGTGGCGGTGCCCGACTGGCAGCCCGACACGCCGTCCCGGCAGGCCCTGGACGTGGCCCTGCGCGCGGCCGCCGAGACCGTCGCCGGGCGCGCGGCGGTGCTGGGCACCGCGCCGCCCCCGCCGCCGGACCCGTGGCGGCTGCGCGTGCGGCTGCTCTCCCGGGGGTCGGTCCGGTACGGCCTGCGGGTGGCGCTCTGCATCGCGGTCGGCTCGGCCGCCACCGCCTCGCTCCCGCTCAGCAAGAGCTACTGGGTACCGATGACGATCGCCTTCGTGCTCAAGCCGGACCTCGGCTCGGTGTTCCTGCGCGCGGTCAGCCGTTCGATCGGCACGGTGCTGGGGGTGGCGGTGACGGCGGGGGTGCTCTCGCTCACCACCGACGCGTGGGCGCTGACCGCGATCGCCGCGTTCTGCGTGGCCCTGCTGCCGTATGCGACGGCGGCGCACTACGGTCTGAACACCGTCGTCATGACCCCGATGGCGCTGATCCTGCTCCAGCTCGGCGGGCAGAGCGGCGCGGCCGAGTTCTGGCCGCGGGTCCTGGACACCGTGCTCGCGAGTGCGATCGTGCTGCTCTTCGGTTATCTGCTCTGGCCGGAACGCCCGCGGCACCGGATCGAGCCGCGCCTGGTCGACGCGACCACCGCGCTCCGGGCCTACCTCGCCTCGGTCACCGGCGGAGGAACCCCCGACACCCCAGAGACACCAGGGATGCCAGGGACGCCATCAGCCCCCGTCGCCGAGGTCTGGCTCCGCCGCACCGCCTACCGCGCCCTCGCCGAAGCCCGCCAGGAGGTGCGGCAGGGCCTGGCAGAGCCGCCGCCCACCGGCCGGCTCGCCGAGCAGTGGCTGCCCGCGACCGCCGCGCTGGAGCGCCTCAGCGGCGCGGTGGCGGCGTACGCGGCGCAGATCCGGTACGGCGGCCGGGTCCCCGACCCGGGCGAGGTGACCCGGGTGCGGCGGGCCCTGGACGAGCTCACCGCGGCCGCCCGCGAGCACCGGCCGCCGACCGGGTCGGCGGCCCGCCCGACCCGGCCGCACGACCCGGCGCGCAGTGCGCTGGGCCGTGCGGCGGACGAACTCGAAACGCTCCTCGGCGACCGGGGCTGACCCACGGCCGCCGGCCGGGCCGTGGCCCCGAGCGGCCGTCAGACCTGCTCGGCCAGCTCCATCCAGCTCATCTCCAGCTCCTCCTTCTCCTCCCGGACGCCGCGCAGCTGCGTGTCCAGCTCCGCGACCTTGGAGAAGTCGGCGGCGTGCTCGGCCAGTTGGGCGTGCAGCTTGGACTCCTTCTGGTCCAGCTTGGCGATCTGCCGCTCCAGCTTCTGCATCTCCTTCTTCGCCGCCCGCGCGTCCCCCGCGGACAGGCCGGCCCCCGGCGCCTCCACGGCGGTGGCGGCGGCCGGCACGGCGACGGCCGCCATCCGGGCGCGGCGCTCCAGGTACTCGTCGACGCCGTTCGGCAGCATCCGCAGCTTCTTGTCGCCGAGCATCGCGTGCACGACGTCCGTGGTGCGCTCGATGAAGAAGCGGTCGTGGCTGATCACGACCATGGAGCCGGGCCAGCCGTCGAGCAGGTCCTCCAGCTGGTTGAGCGTCTCGATGTCGAGGTCGTTGGTGGGCTCGTCCAGGAACAGCACGTTGGGCTCGTCCATCAGCAGCCGGAGCAGCTGCAGCCGGCGCCGCTCGCCGCCGGAGAGGTCGCCGACCGGCGTCCACTGCTTGTCCTTGCCGAAGCCGAACTGCTCGCAGAGCTGCCCGGCGCTCATCTCCCGGCCCTTGCCGAGGTCCACCCGGGAGCGCACCTGCTCGACCGCCTGCAGCACCCGGGTCTCCGGCTCCAGCTCGGCGACCTCCTGCGAGAGGTACGCCAGCCGGACCGTCTTGCCGACCTTGATCACGCCGGAGGCGGGCTGCACGTCGCCCTCCGAGGCGTACGCGTCGCGCATCGCCCGGAGCAGCGAGGTCTTGCCGGCGCCGTTGACGCCCAGCAGGCCGATCCGGTCGCCGGGGCCGAGCTGCCAGGTCAGGTTCTCCAGCAGCAGCTTCGGACCGGCCGTGACGGTCACGCCCTCCAGCTCGAACACCGTCCGGCCGAGCCGCGCGTTGGCGAACTTCATCAGCTCGCTCTTGTCCCGCGGGTCCGGCACGTCGGCGATCAGGGCGTTGGCGGCCTCGATCCGGTAGCGCGGCTTCGAGGTCCGGGCGGGGGCGCCGCGGCGCAGCCAGGCCAGCTCCTTGCGGGCGAGGTTCTGGCGCTTCTGCTCCTCGGTGGCCTCGATCCGGGTGCGCTCGGCGCGGGCGAAGACGTAGTCGGAGTAGCCGCCCTCGTACTCGTGCACCGCGCCGTGCTGGACGTCCCACATCCGGGTGCAGACCTGGTCCAGGAACCAGCGGTCGTGGGTCACGCAGACGAGCGCGGAGCGGCGGTTCTGCAGGTGCTTGGCGAGCCAGGAGATGCCCTCGACGTCGAGGTGGTTGGTGGGCTCGTCCAGGACGATCAGGTCCGGCGAGCCGAGCAGCAGCTTGGCCAGGGCGATCCGGCGGCGCTCGCCACCGGAGAGCGGGCCGATCACGGTGTCCAGGCCGTCGGCGAAGCCGGGCAGGTCGAGGCCGCCGAAGAGGCCCTCGATGATGTCGCGGATGCGGGCGTCGCCGAGCCACTCGTGGTCGGCCCGGCCGGCGATCACCTCGTGCCGGATGGTGGCCTTCGGGTCGAGCGAGTCGTGCTGGGTGAGGACGGCCATCTCCACCCCGCCGGCGTGGGTGATGCGCCCGCCGTCCGGCTCCTCCAGCTTGGCGAGCATCCGGATCAGGGTGGTCTTGCCATCACCGTTGCGTCCGACGACGCCGATCCGGTCCCCCTCACTGACGCCGAGGCTGACCCCGTCCAGAAGGGCCCGGGTGCCGTAGACCTTCGTGACGGACTCGATGGTGGCGAGGTTGACGGCCACGTGTGCTGCGCTCCAGGGTTCGGCGGTCTCGGGGCCGCCCCGATCTCCCGGTGCGCGCCCCACTCGGGGACGCCCCGATCTCCCCAGCCTAATGGGGAAGCCCGAGGAGCCTTGCTACGGCAGTACGGTCGCCCCCGGTACCGGGCCGTGGGTGGCGTGCGCGGTGCGGCAGGTGCCGGACGCGCGCAGGGCCTCGGCGACGGCGGCCGCCGCCTCGGCGTCCTTGGCGAGGAAGGCACAGGTCGGGCCGGAGCCGGAGACGAGGGCGCCGAGGGCGCCGGCCTCGGTACCGGCCCGCAGGGTCGCGGCGAGCGACGGGCGCAGCGAGAGGGCGGCCGACTGCAGGTCGTTGGCGAGCGCGCCGGCCAGGGCGACGGCGTCGCCGTCGGCGAGGGCGGCGAGCAGCGCGGGGTCGGCGTCGGGGGTGGGCACGTCGGTGTCGCCGGAGCCGGTGCCGGCCTCCTCGCGGAGGCGGTCGCACTCGCGGAAGACGGCGGGGGTGGAGAGCCCGCCGTCGGCGACGGCGAAGACCCAGTGGAAGGTCCCTGTGACGGGCAGCGGGTCCAGGATCTCGCCGCGGCCCCGGCCGAGGGCGACGCCGCCGAGCAGGGCGAACGGCACGTCGGAGCCGAGTTCGGCGGCCAGTTCCAGCAGCGTCGCGACGGGGGTGTCGAGCTGCCACAGCGCGTCGCAGGCCACCAGGGCCGCGGCGCCGTCGGCGCTGCCGCCGGCCATCCCGCCGGCCACCGGGATGGCCTTGTCGATGTGCAGCCGCACGTCCGGCTCGGCGAGGCCGTGCCGGGCGGCGAGCAGCCGGGCCGCGCGGGCGGCGAGGTTGCTGTCGTCGAGCGGGACGACGGCCGCGTCGGGGCCGGAGCAGGTGAGGGTGACGCCCTCGCCGGGCCCGGTGGCGCTCGCCGTCACCTCGTCGCCGAGGGCGACGGCGAAGAAGACGTTGGCCAGGTCGTGGAAGCCGTCGGTGCGCAGCCCGCCGACCCCCAGCTGGACGTTGACCTTGGCGGGGACGCGTACCGTGATCACTCGGACTCCGACTTCACGGGCTTGTGCTCGGCGATCGCGGCGAACTGCTCCACCGTCAGCATCTCGCCGCGCAGCTTGTGGTCGATGCCGGCGGCGGCGAGCGCCTGCTCGGCCCCGGCCGGGGAGCCGGCCCAGCCGGCGAGGGCGGCGCGCAGGGTCTTGCGGCGCTGGGCGAACGCGGCGTCGACGACCGCGAACACCTCGGTGCGGCTCGCGGTGGTCTGCGGCGGGTCGCGACGGATCAGCGAGACCAGTCCGGAGTCGACGTTCGGCGCGGGCCAGAAGACGTTGCGCCCGATGGCGCCGGCCCGCTTCACGTCGGCGTACCAGTTGGCCTTGACCGACGGGACGCCGTACACCTTGTTGCCGGGCTTGGCCGCGAGCCGGTCGGCGACCTCGCTCTGGACCATCACCAGGGTGCGCTCGATGCTGGGGAAAGTGGCCAGCATGTGCAGCAGGACGGGGACGGCCACGTTGTACGGCAGGTTGGCGACCAGCGCGGTGGGCGGCGGGCCGGGGAGTTCGGTGACCTCCATGGCGTCGCTGAGCACCAGGTCGAAGGCCTCGGCGCGGGCGGGCAGCCGGGCGGCGACGGTGGTGGGCAGGTGCCGGGCGAGCAGTGGGTCGATCTCGACGGCGGTGACGTGCGCGGCGACGTCGAGCAGCGCCAGGGTGAGCGAGCCGAGCCCGGGGCCGACCTCGACCACCGCGTCCTCGCTCGTCACCTCGGCGGCCCGGACGATGCGGCGGACGGTGTTGCCGTCGATGACGAAGTTCTGCCCGCGCTGCTTGGTCGGCTTCACCCCGAGGGTGGCCGCCAGCTCCCTGATGTCGGAGGCGCCGAGCAGGTGGGTGTCGGAGGTGGGGTCGGTGGTGCTCACCCCGCAAGGATACGGGCGGGGCGGGTGCTCACAGTTCGACGACCGCCGCGAGGTCGATCTCCACGGGGTAGGGCACCGAGGTCCTCAGCACTCCTTCGTGCTGGGCGACGGGCAGGTAGACGCCCTTCTCCTCGTCCCGGTGGAACTCGTGGACGATCGGGAGGTTGTCGATGCCGCGCTCGACGCGCCAGAAGTACGGGATGCCGGCCTCGGCGTACTGCCCGGGCTTGCGGAACCGGTCGGCGGCCCGGGAGCCGGGGGAGACGACCTCGACCGCCAACGCCACCGACTCGGGCGAGGTGCACTCCAGCTCGAAGAAGTCCAGACCGGTCTTGTCGATGACGACGACGTCGGGCTTCGTCACGTTGTGTTCGTCGAGCAGCACACAGCGCTCGACGTTGACCACGTAAGGCTGGATCCGCGCGCTCGCCAACGCGAGCAGCAGCTGATCCCGCACCTGATCGTGCCACCACTTGGCCATCCCTCGGACCACGACGGCTCCGTCCACCAGTTCCCAATCGAACGGCAGGTCCATGTCCTTGACCTGCTCGTACGTCCAGCCCTGGGACGGCGGAAGCTTCCAGTCGATCGGCTCGGCGGTCATCGCCACCTCCCTCACTGCACTCATGCTAGCCAGCATCGCGGTCCGACGAGAGTGCCGAATCGTTTCGGCGTGACCCGATATTTGTTCGACCGATATCCGTTCGACCCGACTCAGTACCCGAACGCCCGCGCCGTGTTCGCCGCGATGGCCGTCGCCAGCTCGTCCTCGTGCAGCCCCAGGGTCTGCGCCATCGAGCGGACGGTGACCGGGATCAGGTACGGCGCGTTGGGGCGGCCCCGGTAGGGGTGCGGGGTGAGGAAGGGCGCGTCGGTCTCGACCAGGACGCGGTCGAGCGGGGTGGCCGCGAGGGCGTCCCGCAGCGGCTGGTTGGCCTTGAAGGTGACCGGTCCGGCGAAGGAGAGGTACCAGCCGTGCTCGGCGCAGACCTTCGCCATCGCGGCGTCGCCGGAGTAGCAGTGGAAGACGGTCCGCTCGGGGGCGCCCTCCGCCAGCAGCACGGCGATGACGTCCTCGTGGGCGTCCCGGTCGTGGATGACCAGCGCCTTGCCGTGCCGCTTGGCCATCTCGATGTGGCGGCGGAACGACTCCTTCTGGATCTCCACCCCCTCGGGGCCGGTGCGGAAGTAGTCCAGGCCGGTCTCGCCGACGGCGCGGACCTGCGGCAGCGCGGCGAGCGCGTCGATCTCGGCGAGCGCCGCGTCCAGCGCCGCCTGCCCGCCGGCCGGACGCTCCTGCCCGGACCAGCCGTCCGGGTCACCGAGGTGGATCCGCGGCGCCTCGTTGGGGTGCAGGGCGACGGCCGCGTGCACCTGCTCGAACTCGGCCGCCAGGTCGGCGGCCCAGCGCGAGCCGGGCACGTCGCAGCCCACCTGGACGACGGTGGTCACGCCGACGGAGGCGGCGCGCGCCAGCCCCTCGGCGGGAGTGCCGGACTGCATGTCCAGGTGGGTGTGCGAGTCGGCGACCGCCACCGCCAGCGGGGCGGGCAGTGGCGGCGGCGTCGACCGGTCCTCGTCCTTCCTGGCCATCAGGCGGCGGGCTTCTCTTCGAGACGGGGGAACAGGATCTCGCCCTTGGTGACGGTGGCCCCGACGGGCAGCCGGCCCCAGTCCGCCGCGGTGGCGACGGTCTGCGCGGACAGCGCGCCGAGCCCGGCGGCCTCGGCGCCGAGCGAGACCCAGAGCTTCTCGGCGGTGGCCGGCATCACCGGGTTGAGCAGGACGGCGGTGGCCCGCAGCGCCTCGGCGGCGGTGTAGAGGATGGTCGCCAGGCGGGCCCGGCCCTCCTGCGAGTCGTCCTTGGCGACCTTCCAGGGCTCCTGCTCCGTGAGGTAGCCGTTGACCTGCTTGACGAACTCGAAGATCGCCGCGAGGCCGCCGGCGAAGTCCAGCTCCTCGCCGATCCTGCGGTCGGCGGTCGCGACCGCCGCCGTCAGCCCGTCCGCGACGGCCTGCTCGGCCGCGCCGTGGGCCACCGAGGCCGGCAGCACCCCGTCGAAGTACTTGCCGACCATGGCCGCCACCCGGGAGGCCAGGTTGCCGAAGTCGTTGGCCAGCTCGGAGGTGTACCGGGCGGTGAAGTCCTCCCAGGAGAACGAACCGTCGGTGCCGAACGGGATGGCCCGCAGGAAGTAGTAGCGGTAGGCGTCCACGCCGAAGTGCGAGGTGAGGTCCTGCGGGGCGATGCCGGTCAGGTTGGACTTGGACATCTTCTCGCCGCCGACCATCAGCCAGCCGTTGGCGACGACCCGCTTGGGCAGCGGCAGTCCGGCGGCCATCAGCATGGCCGGCCAGATCACCGCGTGGAACCGCAGGATGTCCTTGCCGACGAGGTGCACGGAGGCCGGCCACAGCTCGGCGAACCGTTCCGGGTCGGCGCCGTAGCCGGCCGCGGTGATGTAGTTCTGCAGCGCGTCGACCCACACGTACAGGACGTGCTTCTCGTCCCAGGGCAGCGGCACGCCCCAGTTGAAGGTGGAGCGGGAGATCGAGAGGTCCTGCAGACCCTGCTCGACGAAGCGCAGCACCTCGTTGCGGGCCGTCTCGGGGGCGATGAAGCCGGGGTTCTCGGCGTAGAACTCCAGCAGCTTCGGGCCGTACGCGGAGAGGCGGAAGAAGTAGTTCTCCTCCTCCAGCCACTCGACCGGCTTCTTGTGGATCGGGCAGAGCTTCTCGCCCTCGGTGGCGCCGTCCAGCAGCTCGGCCGGGAGCTTGTACTCCTCGCAGCCGACGCAGTACGGGCCGGAGTAGCCGCCCTTGTAGATCTCGCCCTTGTCGTAGAGGTCCTGGACGAACTCCTGCACCCGGGCGGTGTGCCGCTCCTGAGTGGTGCGGATGAAGTCGTCGTTGGCGATCTCCAGGTGCTGCCAGAGCGGCTTCCACGCCTCCTCGACCAGCTTGTCGCACCACTCCTGCGGACTGACGCCGTTGGCCTCGGCCGTCCGCAGGATCTTCTGACCGTGCTCGTCGGTGCCGGTCAGGTACCAGACCTTCTCGCCGCGCTGGCGGTGCCAGCGGGTCAGCACGTCGCCCGCCACGGTGGTGTAGGCGTGGCCCAGGTGCGGGCGATCGTTGACGTAGTAGATCGGGGTGGTGACGTAGTACGCCGGGGTCGCGTCCCCGGTGGTGCTGTGTTCTGCAGTGGCCGCCATGGTCGGCAAGCTTAATCGGGTGCGGGGGCGGCCCTCGACCGGTGACCCCGGCACCGCCGGCCGACGCCCCGGCGCCGGTCGGCCATCGGTCCGCCGGAGCCCCGGGCCCTCGAAGCGCCCGGCCCCCGCCCGAACCCCGCCCGGCCGCTCAGGCCCGTCAGGGCCCGGCCGATCAGCCCGTCAGGCGCGCCCAGAGCCGGCCCAGGCGTCCGCGCGGCTCGGCGGGCGCGTCCACCGGCAGGGGCCCGGCCGGCTCGGCGTGCGCCGAGAAGCCGGGCGCGTGCCGCACGGACTTGTCCGCGACGGCCACCCGGCCCTCGCGCATGATCCGGACGGTGTGGCCGCCGCACCCCGGGCAGGTCGGCTTGAGCAGCGGGGACGGCACCCGGACGCCGTTGGCGTGGTACTCGAACACGACGTGCCCGTCCCGGGCCACGTGGTGCTCGATGTCGTACGCCTGCTCCCAGCCGTACCCGCAGCTCAGGCAGGCGAAGGAGTAGGCCTCCCGAACGGTCTCGACGGGAGTCTGCGGCCGGCCGGTCAGGCCGGGGTCGCTCAGCGCATTGCCACCGCGGGGGCTACCGATCGTCTCGCTCATAGCCGTCTCCCAGCGCCCGCCGGACGCTCGCCCGGCTGGGTCTTTCCATCCCAGGAAATGCCCGGAACGCCCCGGCCGATGCCCGTCTTGTGAAGACTTGGACGCGGATTGGGAATCCCTATACGAAAGGGTGGGTCCTGACCGAAAACCGCGGCCAAAGCTTCAGCTCACCGGGCGTTTACCGGGGCCTTCCCTCCAAGGTACGCGCCACCGCCACCCCCGGCACCTGCGGGTTTCAGGCCTTGCCGGCCGCCGTGTTCTTGGCCGCGACCACCGCGTCGAACACCTCCCGCTTGGGCCGGGCGAGCTCCGCCGCGACCGCCGCGATGGCCTCCTTGCGCCGCTCGCCGGCCTCCTCCCGGACGGCCACCAGGCGGGCCAGCTCGGCCGGGCTCAACTCCTGCGGCGCGGCCGGCGGGGCGCCGGCGACCACCACGGTGATCTCGCCCCTGACGCCCTCGGCGGCCCACTGCGCCAGCTCGCCGAGCGGGCCCCGCTTGACCTCCTCGTACGTCTTGGTCAGCTCGCGGCAGACCGCCGCGGGGCGGTCCGCGCCGAACGCCTCGGCCATCGCGGCCAGCGTCTCGGCGATCCGGTGCGGCGCCTCGAAGAAGACCATGGTGCGCGGCTCGGCGGCGACCGAGGCCAGCTGTCGGGCCCGGTCCCCGGTCTTGCGCGGCAGGAAGCCCTCGAAGGTGAAGCGGTCCACCGGCAGGCCGGACAGCGCCAGCGCGGTGAGCACCGCGGACGGCCCGGGCACCGCGGTGACCTTGACGTCGGCGGCCACCGCGGCGGCCACCAGCCGGTAGCCGGGGTCGGAGACCGAGGGCATCCCGGCGTCCGTCACCAGCAGCACCCGGGCGCCGCCCAGCAGCGCCTCGACCAGTTCGGGGGTGCGGCCGACCTCGTTCCCCTCGAAGTAGGAGAGCACCCGCCCGGTCGGGGTCACCCCGAGCGCCTGGGTGAGCCGGCGCAGCCGCCGGGTGTCCTCGGCCGCGATCACGTCCGCCGAGGCCAGCTCGGTGAGCAGTCGGGGCGGGGCGTCCGAGACGTCGCCGATGGGGGTGCCTGCGAGAACGAGTACTCCTGTCACGTGCCCCATCCTTCCAGTAACCGGGCCCCCGGTGTTTTTGGTGACGATTCGGGCAGCTTCGGAGGGAGCCGTCCTCCCCGAACGAACCGCCCCTACGATGTGGCGGATGAACGGCGACACGGCGGCGCAGACGCCCACTGGTACAGACCACACCGCGCAGGGTGGCGTCGGCGTGCCGGTCCTGACGGACCAGGCGTCCCCCGCCGTCCCCGCCCCGCGCGCGCCCGGCCCGGACCGGCCGGAGCGCCCGTCCTGGCTGCACCGCCTGGCCCGGCACGGCTACACGCCGCCGCCGAAGGCCACGCTCACCGAGCGGCTGGTGCCGCCGATGCCGGACGGCCCGGGCGTGACGCCGGCCCGCGTCGCGCCCTCCCCGCTGCTGCTGCGGCTCGGGGTGGCCGTGCCGGCGCCGCTGTGGTCCTGGCTCTGCCGCTGGGCGGGCTGGCTGGGCCCGCTCGCGGTGGCCCTGTTCGGCGGGCTGCTCCGGTTCACGAACCTCGGCGAGCCGCACGCGATCATCTTCGACGAGACGTACTACGCCAAGGACGCCTACGCGCTCTGGCACGGCGGCTACGAGATCAGCTGGCCGGACGGCGCCAACGAGCAGATCATGGCGGGCTCGACGGTGCCGTACCGGCCGGACCCGAGCTACGTCGTGCACCCGCCGGTCGGCAAGTGGATCATCGGCGCGGGCGAGCAGCTGTTCGGGATGAACCCCTTCGGCTGGCGGTTCGCGGTGGCACTGCTCGGCACGCTGTCGATCCTGATGGTGGCCCGGATCGCCCGCCGGCTCTTCCGCTCGACCCTGCTGGGCTGCGTCGCCGGGCTGCTGCTCGCCGTGGACGGCCTGCACTTCGTGCTCAGCCGGGCCGCGCTGCTGGACCTGGTGGTGATGTTCTGGATCCTCGCCGCGTTCGGCTTCCTGCTGCTGGACCGCGACCGCACCCGGGCCCGGATCGCCGCGCGCCTGGGCGGCGTGGCGGACGGCGCCGCGGCCCGCCGGCTGAACCTCGGCTGGCGCCCGTACCGGATCGCTGCCGGCGTCTGCGTCGGCCTGACCTGCGCGACCAAGTGGAGCGGCCTGTACGTGGCGGCCGCCTTCGGCGTCCTGACGGTGCTCTGGGACGCCGGCTCGCGCCGCCTGGCCGGCGCGGACCGCCCCTACCTGTGGACGCTGGTCCGGGACGTGGTGCCGGCCTTCGTCTCGATCGTCGTGGTCTCCGTGGTGGTGTACGTGACCTCCTGGTGGGGCTGGTTCGCCAGCAGCACCGTGCCCGGCCGGGGCGGCTACGGCCGGGACTGGGCGGTCGGCCGGGACACCGCGTTCCCGTGGATCCCGGAGGGCCTGCGCGCGCTCTGGCACTACCACTCCACGGTGTACGACTTCCACACCCACCTGAGCGACCCGCACACCTACCAGTCGAACCCGTGGAGCTGGCTGGTGGTCGGCCGCCCGGTCTCCTTCTTCTACGAGTCGCCGAAGCAGGGCCAGGCCGGCTGCACCGTGAGCGACTGCGCCCGCGAGGTGCTGGGCATCGGCACCCCGCTGCTCTGGTGGGCCGGCGTGGTGGCGCTCGTGTACTGCCTCTGGCGCTGGGCGGCCCGCCGCGACTGGCGGGCCGGCGCGGTGCTCTGCGGCCTGGCCGCCGGCTACCTGCCCTGGTTCGCCTACCAGACGCGGACGATCTTCCTGTTCTACGCGGTGGCCTTCGTGCCGTTCCTGGTGCTCGCCGTGACCATGCTGGTCGGCGCCCTGATCGGGCCGCCCGGGGCGTCCCGCGACCGCCGGATCATCGGTTCCGCGGCGGCCGGCCTGCTGATCCTGCTGATCGTGTGGAACTTTCTGTTCTTCTACCCCCTGTACACGGGGCAGACGATTCCGATGGACGACTGGCGCAAGCGGATGTGGTTCAACAGCTGGATCTGACGAAAACCGGGGGCGGGAACCGTGCGGAGGTGGTGCGCGACACGTACCAGATCCGTCACAAGACCCGGGCGTTTCGTCGGCGCACGGAGCTCGGCTGCCTAGGCTGGGCACCGAACGCGTATCCGGCCATCTCCGGCTGCGGCCAGTCGCCAGACCCTTGGGGGAGCAGCACCATGCGCAGAGGCGCCAAGATCGGCATCATCACCGGCGTGTCCGTCGCCGTGCTCGCGGGCGGCGGGTACGGCGCGTACAGCCTCGTCGGATCGGGCGACTCCGACGCGCCCGAGGGCAAGAAGGCCCGCACGGTGGTCGCCGAACCCCCCAGCGCCGAGCAGGCCGCCGCCGGAGCCAAGGACTTCCTGGAGGCCTGGGCCGCCGGTGACATCGCCAAGGCGGCCGGGCTGACCGACGACCCGGCGGCCGCGACCACCGCGCTGACCGCCTTCCGGGACCAGGTCAAGCCCAGTGCGCTGACCCTCGCGCCGGCCGGTCCGGCCACCCCGGCCGCTTTCGCCTCCGCCACCGGCACCCCCTCGCCGACCGCCGGCAAGCCCTCGACCGCCGCCGGTTCCGCGACGCCGACCGCGGCGGGCACCGAGTCCCCCTCGGCCACCGCCCCGGCCGCCCCCTCCGGTGTGCTGATGGGCTTCAAGGCCCGCGCCGAGTTCGAGGGCACCAACCGGGTCTGGGACTACAACGGCTTCCTCGGCGTCGTGAAGATGAGCGACAACACCCCGGCCGTGCACTGGGCCCCGTCGGTGCTCCACCCGCACCTGGGCGCGGGCGAGGTGATCTCCACCCAGCCGGTCTTCGCCCCGCCGTCCAACGTGGTCGACCGCAACAACAAGCCGCTGCAGGGCTCCTCGATCACCCCGGCGCTGATCACCACCCTCCAGGACAACGCCCGCAAGATCCTCCAGGCCGACCCGACCAAGGACCAGAGCGACGCGGGAAGCGGCGTGGTGATCACCGACGCGGCCGGCAAGGGCACCACCGACAAGCTGTTCACCATCGTCGAGCCGAAGCCGGCCAAGCCGTTCAAGGTGACCATCGACAACACCGTGCAGGCCGCCGCCGAGAAGGCGATGGCCGACCTCGGCGGCAAGCAGGGCTCGATCGTGGCCATCGAACCGAGCACCGGTCAGGTGCTGGCCTTCGCCAACGCGCCGGCCACCGGCCAGAACCGGGCCTTCGTCGGCCTGCTGGCCCCGGGCTCGACGATGAAGATCGTCACCTCGGCGGCCCTGCTGGAGGCCGGCGTCAACCCGGACACCCCGGTCGCCTGTCCGGTGAAGAGCAGCAACCCGAAGGCGATCCCGAACTCGTTCCCGGACGCCTACCCGAACAACACGCTCCAGCAGGACTTCATGATCTCCTGCAACACCGCCTTCATCGACCAGGGCCTGGCCAGCCTGAAGCCGGGCACGCTCGGCGCCACCGCCAAGGACGTGTTCGGCATCGGCCTGGAGTGGAAGACCGGCCTGCCCAACGTCGACGGCCGGGTGCCGGACCCGGGCACCAACAAGGACGAGCAGGCCATGCAGTCCATCGGCCAGGGCAAGGTCCAGATGAACCCGCTGGCCATCGCCTCGATCACCGCCACGGTGCAGAGCGGTGAGTTCAAGCAGCCGATCCTGGTCGCGGACCTGCCGCAGCAGAAGGCCGCCCGGAACCTCTCGCCCGACGCCGTCGGCAAGCTGAAGGCCATGATGGCCGCGACCGCCAAGGACGGCACGGCCAAGGGCGCGATGGCCGGCATCTCGGACAACGCGGGTGCCAAGACCGGCTCGGCCGAGGTCGCCGGGGTGGACACCACCAACAGCTGGTTCACCGCCTACCGGGGCAACATCGCCGTCGCCGCCGAGGTCCAGGCCGGCGGCCACGGCGCCGACGCGGCCGGCCCCGCCGTCGCCGCCGTCATCAAGGCGGCCGGCAACCGCTGACGCCCGGCCGGCCCCGCCCCGCGGTCAGCCCCGGGGCAGGGCCGGCTCCGGCCGGGTCAGCAGACAGTTGGCCGGGACGGGCCTGCGCCCGCTCCACCGCCGGGCCGCCAGCCGGGGCCAGATCACCAGCACCACGGGCAGCGCCAGGTAGCCGAAGCGCCCGGCCGGCGCCAGCATGAACGCGATCGCCAGCCCCGCCGCCAGCAGGTCGGCGGCGGCGATCGCGGAGACCGGCGGCCGGGCCAGCAGCCAGATCGCCACTCCCAGCCCGCCCACCGTCATCAGCGCCAGCGACACGGTGTGCCCGGTCGGCCCGAAGCCGGCCAGCACCTTGCCGGGCAGCGGGCTGCCGGCCGGCGTCTGGATCGCGGTCAGCCCCAGCGGGAAGCGCACCACCTGTTCGCGCAACGCGTCCGCCCGGACCAGCGCCGAGGGCAGGATCACCAGCAGGCCCGCGCCGAGCGCGGTCAGTCCGGCCCGGGCCGCCGGACGCCGCCCGTAGAGCCGCCAGAGCAGCAGGACGGCCACCGGCAGCGCCGGCCAGGCCGTCCACTTCAGCGTGCAGGCCAGCGCGAGGACCAGCCCGGCCGCGACGGTGCGGTCCCGTTCGGCGAGGGCCATGGCCAGGCAGCAGACCCCGATCAGCGGCAGGTCCACCCCGCCGACCGCCAGGGCCAGCGCGATCAGCGGCGAGGCGGTGAGCACGGCCAGCGGCAGCACCGGGGCCCGGTCCCGGGACGGCCTCAGCAGCCGCCAGCTGGCCAGCAGGCAGGCCAGGAAGGTCAGCGCGAACCAGATCCGGGCGTCCCCCACCACCTGCGCGACCGGGTTGCCGCTGCCCACCAGGGCGCGCGGCATCCCGAACAGCGTCATCGCCGGCAGGTACGGGTTGTAGTCGGTGACCACGACCGGGTGCGGCAGGTACGGACTGCCGGTGGTGAGCAGCAGGTGCGCCGACCGCTCGACCACCATCACCTCGGACTGGTGGCGGCCCTGCAGCGCCAACAGCGCCAACGGCACCAGGACCGCGCCCAGCACGGCGACCGTGGCGGCCGCGCGGGCCGCCCACCGGCGCGGCAGGACCAGGCAGAGCAGCCCGGCGAGGGCGTACGCGGGAGCCGCGACGGTCCCCCACAGGCGCTGGTTGGGCAGGTCCGACACGAGCGGGAACGCCGCCGCCCAGCCGGCCGCCACCAGGCAGCCGAACAACTGGACGCGCCGCAGCGACGCGAGCCGGGCCGGGTTCAGCCGATCGGGCGGGGTGCTCGTCCCGCCGTCACCACGCTGACGGGGGAACGGACCGGGCGCCCGCGTCCCGCGCGGACGACCGCGCCCGGTCGCCGACGCGGCCTCTGCGGGCGGGGCCGGCGTGCCGCCACGGCCGGTGAAGCGGCCGCGCGGGCGGGAGTAGCCGGGCGTGCGGGTGCTCACCATGGTGGAAGGTTATGGGTGGGGGCCACGCCCTGTCGCCATGTCCGGTGAGGGAGTCTGCGGTCGTACGAACGGGGCCGCCGGGGTGCGATCACCCTCCGGCGGCCCCGTCCGCGGGTGCTCGGTACGCGAATCTCAGCCGGCCGAGTTGTCGGCCGGGTCCGCGGCGACGGGCTGCCCCGACCGCTCCAGCTTGGAGTGCTTCATGCTGTAGCCGAAGTACACGACCACGGCGAGCGTCAGCGCGATCGCGCCGGCCCGGAAGGTGTCGGCGTGCAGGCCGGTGATCAGGTAGATGCAGAAGCCGACGCTGACCAGCGGGACGACCGGGTAGCCGGGCACCTTGAAGCCGCGCGGCAGGTCGGGCTGGGTGCGGCGCAGGATGATCACGCCGACCGCGACCACCGAGAAGGCGATCAGGGTGCCCAGGCTGGTGATGTCGGCCAGCACGTTCAGCGGGATGAAGGCGGCCAGCGCGCCGACGCCGATGCCCACCACGATGGTGTTCCAGACCGGGGTGCCGGTGCGAGGCGACAGCTGGGCGAAGCGCTTGGGCAGCATGCCGTCGCGGCCCATCGAGTACAGGATGCGGGTCTGGCCGTAGATCACCACGAGGGTGATGCTGAAGATCGAGATGATCGCGCCGATCGCGAAGACGATCGCGGGCCAGCTCTGGCCGGTGATGTCCTGCAGGATCTGGGCGAGGCCGGCCTCCTGGCCGTCGAACTTCTCCCAGGGCTGGGCGCCGATGCCGGCCAGGGCCACCAGGATGTAGAGCAGGGTGACCACGACCAGCGAGATGATGATCGCCAGCGGCAGCGTGCGGCGCGGGTTCTTGACCTCCTCACCGGCGGTGGACACGGCGTCCAGGCCGATGAACGAGAAGAAGATGCTGGAGGCCGCCACCTGGACGCCGCCGATGCCCAGCGGCATGAACGGGGTCAGGTTGCCGGAGTGGAAGCCGGTCAGGCCGACACCGATGAAGAGCAGCAGGATGAGGATCTTGATGCCCACCATCGCCGCGTTGACCTTCACCGACTCGCTGACGCCGCGGATCAGCAGGGTGCAGACCATCGCGACCAGGAGCAACGCCGGCAGGTTGAACCAGTGGGTGGCGTCGGGCGCGCCGGAGATCGCCTCCGGGATCTTGAACCCGAAGGCCAGGTCGAAGAACTTGTTGAGGTACTCGGCCCAGCTCACCGCGATCGCGGAGGCCGAGACGCCGTACTCCATCAGCAGGCAGATGCCGACCGCGAACGCGACGCCCTCACCGAGGGTGGCGTAGGCGTAGGAGTACGAGGAGCCGGAGACCGGGATCGCGGAGGCCATCTCGGCGTAGCAGAGCGCCGTGAGGCCCGCGGTGACCGCGGCGATCACGAAGGACAGGATGACGGCCGGACCGGCCGACGGCACGGCGGTGCTGAGCACGAAGAAGATGCCGGTGCCGATGGTGGCGCCGATGCCGATCGAGGACAGCTGCCAGAGGCCGATCGAGCGGCGCAGGTGGATGCCGGAGCGTCCGCCCTCCTCGGGCGCACCGGCGGGAAGGCCGTCGCGGCCCTCGCTCTCGGCGATCAGGGTCGAGACGGGCTTGCGCCGCAGCAGGCGCGCGCCGAGGGTGTTGCTGGCCAAAACGAGGATCCTTCTAGGCGAGGGAGGGTGTCCTAGCGGCCGGTCACTCGACGCGCCGTGGGGTGTCATCGGGGACCAACCGAACAAAGATGGGACAGTACCCCGCGAAAGCACCAGTGTCGCAAACGAACAGTCGCGCAGCGCGCATTGTACGAATCGTCGCATTGGCGTGTACAAACCGGACGCTTCGCAAACGGCGGATCTTCAACCGAGCGGCTAAGCCGCAGGTCAGAGGCCCTTCCCCGGCATCGGCACCCCGACTCGCCCGCTCAGCCGCCCAGGACGGCCCGCATCACCGAACGGGCGATCGGCGCCGCCAGCGCGCCGCCGGTGACATCGGTGGCGGCGCTGTCGGCGATCACCACCGCGACGGCCACCGGGGGCACCGCGTCGGATCCGGCCGGCTCGGCCCAGGAGATGAACCAGGCGTACGGCGTCCCGGTGTTGTCCACCCCGTGCTGGGCGGTGCCGGTCTTCCCGCCCACCACCGCGCCGTCGATCCGGGCGCTCCGCCCGGTGCCGTTCTCCACCACGTCGGTCATCAGCCGCCGCACCTGCCCGGCCACCCCCGGGCTCATCGCCTGCCGGTACGCGGTGGGGTGCATCAGCCGCACGGTGCTGCCGTCCTGCTTGGTCAGCCTGTCCACAAGCTGTGGACGCATCACGGTGCCGTTGTTGGCGACCCCGGCCGCGACCATCGCCATCACCAGCGGGGTGGCCGCGGTGTCGAACTGGCCGATCGAGGAGAGCGCGAGCTGGGACCGGTTCATCCGGGTGTCGAAGTTGGAGCGGGCCGGCCGGACCGGGACGTCCAGCTTCGGGTCGTTGAAGCCGAAGTTCTCGGCCATCTCCACCATCTTGTCGAGCCCGACCTGCACCCCGAGGTAGCCCATGACGCTGTTGCAGCTGTTGACCATCGCGGTGTCCAGCGACTGCCCGGGCTCGTCGCACGCCGGGGTGTCGTTGACCAGCGGCGTGGTGGTGCCCGGCAGGACGTACGGGTAGGGTGCTCCGGTCGGCGCGTCGGGGTCGGTGACGACGCCGTTCTGCAGCGCGGCCGCCGCGGTGACCACCTTGAAGGTCGAGCCGGGCGGGTAGGTCTGGCGCAGCGCCCGGTTGAGCATCGGCTGGTCGGTGTCGGCCTGCAGCCGGTTCCAGGCCGCCTGGTCGGCCGCGGACGAGCCGGCGAAGCTCCCCGGGTCGTACGAGGGGGTGCTGGCCAGGGCCAGGATCCGGCCGGTGGCGGGCTCGATCGCGGCGACCGCGCCCTGCTGTCCGCCCAGTCCGCGCATCGCGGCCTGCTGGGCCGCCCGGTCGATGGTCGTGTAGACGTCCCCGCCGGGGTTCTGCCGGCGGGCGACGGCGTCCCAGACCGCCCAGCCGGCCAGCCGGCTGTCGGTGCCGGAGAGCAGGTCGTCCTCCGTCCCCTCCAGCTGGGTGTTGCCGTACGCCTGCGAGGAGTACCCGGTGACGGCGGCGTACAGCGGGCCGTCGGTGTAGGTGCGCTTGTAGTCGTACCGGCCGCCGGTGGGCTCGGAGCCGGTGACGCTGTCGGCGCCGACCAGGATGTTGCCGCGCGGCTGGGAGTACCGCTCGATGGTGAGCCGCTGGTTGGCCGGATTGTGGTCCAGTTCGTCGGCCCGGAACACCTGCACCCTGGTGGCCTGGACGCAGAGCGCCACGGTCAGCAGCAGGCAGAAGGTGCCCGCCCGGCGCCCGGTGACGGAGATCCCCGGCCGGCCCTGCGGCCCGTTGCCCCGGGAGCGGCCGAGTGCCATCAGACCTCCCCGGTGGACGGGCGGCGGGCGATGTCGCTCATCCTCACCAGCAGCGCGACGATGATCCAGTTGGTGACCACCGAGGAGCCGCCCTGGGCGACGAACGGGAGGGTCATCCCGGTCAGCGGGATGAGGTCGAGCACCCCGCCGGCCACCACGAACACCTGCAGGCCGACGATCGACGCCAGCCCGATCGCGAGCAGCCGGCCGAAGGGGTCGCGCAGCGCGATGCCGGTGCGAAAGCCCCGGGCGACCAGCAGCGCGTACAGCAGGAACAGCGCGATCAGCCCGGTCAGGCCCAGCTCCTCGCCGATGGTCGCGAGGATGAAGTCGGACTTGGCGGCGAACCCGATCAGCACGGAGTGCCCGTTGCCGAGGCCGGTGCCCAGCTCCCCGCCCCAGGCGAAGGCGAACAGCGACTGGGCGATCTGGTTGGCGCCCCGGCCCGCGGCGATCGAGCCGAGCGGGTCCAGCCAGTCGTTGACCCGGCTGTGCACGTGCGGCGAGAGCCAGCCGACCCCGACCGCCGCCACGGCGGCCAGGAACAACCCGATGGCGATCCAGCCGCTGCGCGCGGTGGCCACGTAGAGCATGACCACGAAGAGGCCGAAGAAGAGCAGCGAGGTGCCGAGGTCGGTCTCCAGGACGAGGACGCCGACGAAGGCCGCCCAGATCAGCAGCACCGGCCCGAGCACCCGCCCGCGCGGCAGCTGGAACCCGAGCACCCGGCGGCCGGTCAGCGCCAGCGCGTCCCGGTGCACCGCCAGGTAGGCGGCGAAGAAGACCGCCAGCAGGATCTTGGCGAACTCGCCCGGCTGGAAGGAGAGCGGCCCGACGGTGATCCAGATCCGCGAGCCGTACACCGGCGGGAAGAAGATCGGCAGCACCAGCAGCACCAGCGCCACCAGCGCACCGATGTACGCGTAGCGCTGCAGTCGCTTGTGATCCCGCAGCAGCACCACGACCGCGATGAACAGTGCCACCCCGAGGGTGGACCAGAGCAGTTGGGTGGGGGCCGCGCCGCCGCCCGGGGTGGCCCGGTCCAGGCGGTAGATGACGACCAGTCCGATCCCGTTGAGCAGCACGCCGATCGGCAACGGCAGCGGATCGGCGTACGGCGCCTTCCAGCGCACCACGGCGTGTGCCAGCAGCGCGAGCACGCCGAGTGCGGCGCCGTACTCGCCCGCGTCGGCGGGTACCGTGCCGTCGACGTTGACGCCGACCTCGGCGTAGCCGAAGACGGCGATCAGCACGGCGGCCAGGACCAGCGCGAGCTCGGTGTTGCGCCGGGTCCGCACCGTCCGGCGGGGCCGGCCGGCGGTTCTCGTCACGGCGGAGGGTGTCGCCACGGACCGTCCTGGGTGTCCTGCTGCGGTGGTGGGCCGACGCCGGGACGACGATCGGGACGGACGGGCGAACGGGCCCGTCCGTCCCGACGTGAGCGGCCGGTCCGGCGGGGTCGGGTCAGGCGGCGGCCGGGGCGGGCTGCACCCGGGACGCCTCGACGGTGGCCCTGAGTTCGGCCTCCGCCCCGGCGGAGAGCGAGGTCTGGATGATCCGGCCGCCGTGACGCGCCAGCGCCGGGACGACCTTGTCGGCGGTGGCCTTGCGGACCAGCAGGAACACCGCGGCGGTGCCCGGCTGGAGGTGCTGGGCGACCTCGCGCATGAAGTTGTCGTCCACTCCGATGTCGGTGGAGGCGCCCACCGCGGCGCCGGCGGCGCCGCCGACCGCCGCGCCGAGGAACGGCATGAAGAACAGCAGGCCGATGACACCGCCCCAGAGCGCTCCCGAGGCGGCCCCCGCGCCCGTCGTGCTGACCTGCTGGTGCAGCTTGATCCTGCCGTCGTCGCGGCGCTCCACGACGACCGCGTCCTCCAGGTCGATCAGCTTCTGCGTCTGCAGTCCGACCGCTTCGTTGCGCACCGCCTGGGCGGTGGCCAGATCCGGGTAGGCGATCGCGAAGAGGTTGCTCACGTGCTGGTCCTTCCACTGTGTCGGACGTACCGGCCGGGTGCGAGCGCCGGCCCGGCGCCCGTGCCCCAGTTCGTCACCCTAACGAGCACTATCCATATGTATTAGCTCTTCCGACCGGTGTGTCCCGTATTGCCGAACCAGCCCGCCGGCGCCGCGCCACCGCCCGCGGTCCGCCGCCGCGCCCGGCGCCACCCACCCGACCGGCGCACGCCCGGACGCCCGGCACCCGATCTCCCACCGGCGCCAGGGAGTTCGCGCCGGAGCCCGGCGGCCCGCGCACCGGACCGCGTTGGCCATGGCGAACTGATGATCCCTAGGATCGGGCGGGTGACTACCGGACGACGCCCGAAGGCCAGGCTCGGCAGCCTGCTGGCCGCCCTGGCGATAACAGGCGGCGCGCTGCTCAGCGGCCTGCCCGCCCATGCCGACGAACCATCAGCCGGCGCCGCCGGCAAGGAAGCCCCCCGGGTCGACCTCGTCCTGGACGTCAGCGGCTCCATGCGAGCCACCGACATCCAGGGCAAGAGCCGCATCGCGGTGGCCCAGCAATCCCTGAACGAGGTGATCGACGCCCTTCCCCCGGAGACCGACTTCGGCATCCGCACCCTCGGCGCCAACTACCCCGGCGACGACAAGACCCAGGGCTGCCTGGACACCAAGCAGCTCTTCCCGGTCGGCAAGACCAACAAGGTCGAGGCCAAGACCGCGGTCGCCACCCTGCGCCCGACCGGCTGGACCCCGATCGGCCTGGCCCTGCGCGGCGCCGCGCAGGACCTCGGCAAGGGCGAGACCACCCGCCGGGTGGTGCTGATCACCGACGGCGAGGACTCCTGCGCCCCGCCGGACCCGTGCGACGTGGCCCGCGAACTCGCCGCCCAGGGCATCCACCTGGTGGTCGACACCCTCGGCCTGGCCCACGACGACAAGACCCGCCAGCAGCTGCTCTGCATCGCCAACGCCACCGGCGGCACCTACACCGACGTCCGCACCCAGGAGCAGCTCACCGACAAGGTGAAGCAGCTGGTCGACCGCTCCAACGACACCTACACCGTCGCACCGGTCAAGACCGCGGGTACCGACAAGTGCGAGAGCGCACCCGTCCTCACCCCCGGCGTCTACAGCGACCGGGAGAAGTTCTCCGAGCACCGCGTCTACCGCGTCCCGGTCAAGGCCGGACAGGAGCTGCGCGCCTCGGTCAGCGTCGCACTGGACCGCGGCGTCGCCCGCGACTACGGCGTCCTGCTCCAGGCCACCAGCGCCACCGGCCAGGAACTGGTCCGCGGCACCGATGCCGGCAGCGGCCGGACCGACGTGATCTCCACCGGTCTGCGCTGGTCCACCGACGACTCCAAGGGCTACGCCTCCGCGACGCCGTCCGCCTCGCCGAGCGGCAAGCCGGAGACCACCGTCTGCCTGGTCGTCAGCAACTCGCTGGCCGCCCAGCCCGGCGTCCAGGCCGAGCCCGGCCTGCCGCTGGAGCTGACGGTCGACCTGTCCGCCGCCTCGCCCGCCCCGGACGGCCCGGCGATGGGTCTGGGCCGCGGCTGGATCCTGCTGCTGGTGCTCACCCTGGCCGGCCTGCTGACCGGCCTGCTGTTCGGCTGGATCGCACGCTGGCGGATCGCTGTCTGGCGGGAGAACTGACCATGCGTACCTCGACGAATCGCAGCACCCTGCGCGGCGCGCTCGCCGCACTCGCGCTGCTCCCCGCCCTGGCGCTGGCGGCACCGGCCGCCTCCGCCGCCTCGCCGTCCCCCTCGGCCAGTGCGAGCGGGAAGCCCGCCCCGGCCACCAAGGCCGGGACGACCTTCCTGACCGCGATCAACCTGGCCCCCGGCCAGGACGCCAAGGTCGCCGCCTCCACCGGCGACTACCTGTACTGGGCGTTCGGGGCCTCCGAGGGCCAGACCCCGACGGTCGGCCTGACCGTCGACCTGGCCCCCGCCGCCGACCGGCAGGGCCCGCAGACCTGGAGCGTCGAGGTGTTCGACGGGCTGCGCCGCCGCCAGTCCTGCACCGCCGGCACGCAGAACGCCACCGCCGCCCAGTCCGCCGCCTCGCTCGCGCTGAGCTGCACCCTGCGCGAGATCCGCTCCTGGGCCGAGCCCTGGTCCGGGGACCCGCTGCCCGGCACCTACTACGTCCGGCTCTCGCTCGCCGACGCCCAGCAGCCGGACCTGGGCCTCGCCGCCTCCGTCCAGCTGCACGTCAGCGCCAAGGGCGACGCCGACAACGCCCAGCCGGAGGGCGGGGAGCTCAAGGCCCCGCTGGTCCCGCCGGTGGGCGGCGGCGCCGCGACCGCCAAGGCGGCCGCACCCGAGGAGGCCGAGGACCACTGGTACACCGGCTGGTTCTCCGGCTGGAACGGCCGCTGGTTCTGGACCCTGGCCGGCGGCGCGCTGGCGGCCCTGGCCGGTGTCGCGGGCTACACGCTCACCCGCCACCCGCGCGGCCGCCGGCCGGCCCGCTACGGCTCCGTCCCGCCGCAGGCCGGTGCCCCGCAGCCGGGCCCGTACGCGGGCTCGGGCCAGCCCTGACCGAACCCGACACCCCCCGAGGGCCGGCCGGAGCTGCTCCGGCCGGCCCTCGGCCGGCCCGCCGCCCCCGCGGTGCGGCGCGTGCCCCGGCCTCGCCCCGCAGGCGGAGGTTGGACGACAGGCCCTAGGCTCGAACCATGACCCGGCAGCCGGACGGCAGGATCGTGGTCGGCGTGGACGGCTCCCCGCTCTCCCTCGCCGCCGTCCGCTGGGCCGCCCGGCTGGCCGAGCTCACCGGGAGCCCGCTGGAGGCGGTGACCGTCTGGGAGTTCCCCTGCCTGTTGGGCGAGCACGGCCTCGTCCCGCCCGCCCTGGACGGCTTCGGCCCCGAGCGGCATGCCGCCCGGATCCTCGACGAGACCCTCGCCGCCGCACTCTCCCCCGCCGGGGCACCCGTCGTCCGGCGCCACCTCAAGGCCGGCTCCCCCGGCCCCGCGCTGACCAGCGCCGCCGAGGGCGCCGCCGTGCTCGTCCTCGGCAGTCGCGGCCGCGCCGCGCCGCCCGGCGCCGCCCTCGGCACCGTCACCCACTACTGCGTGCACCACGCCCCGTGCGCCGTACTGGTGGTCAGGTGATCATCGTCACAGACCCAACCCCCGCGCCGCCGCGGCCCGCTGACCCCCGGCCAGCCGCACCTCCGGGCACAACGCAGAAGTCCCGCCCGATCTGATCGATCGGGCGGGACTTCCTGTTGGGTGGAGCTGAGGGGATTCGAACCCCTGACCCCCTCGATGCGAACGAGGTGCGCTACCGGACTGCGCCACAGCCCCAACGAGAAGAAACTTTAGCACCTTTCCGAGGGGGCTCGTGACCACCCCCGGGCACCGGCCGGAGCCGGGGACGCCGCTGCGCCCCCGGCCGGTCACTCGTTGGCGGCGCGCGGGCGGGACTCGGCGGCGGAGGGCTCGGCGTACTGGTCGAAGAGCGGGGTGTTGCGCGCCTCCGCCGAGCGGGCCTCCGCCGAGCGGACCTCCCCCGTACGGGCCTCCGCCGGGCGCCCGGCGGTCCAGGTGCCGGGGGCCGACAGATCGAGCCCCCGGGTGACGCGGGGCGCCACCGGAGCCGTGACGTAGGTCGGCAGCGGGACGGGGACGGGCTCCCAGGAGTCCGGGCCGGCCGCACCGCGCTCGCGCATGCCGTCGACCCACTCCTCGTGCTCGGTCGCCTCCGCCAGCGCCGAGGCGGACCCCGGGCGGGCGGGCACCGGGGCCCGGTCGCGGTCGGTGGCGAGCCGCAGGTGCGGTCGGCCGCGGCCGACCGGCTCCGCGGCGGCGGGGGCCTGCGGCGGCACGTCCTCGGCCGGGCGGGCCTCGGCCCGCTGCTGCTCGCGCTTGCGCAGCCGCTCGGCGGCCTGGGCGGCCCGGGCGCGGTCGATCTTCACCTCGTACCGCAGGCGCTCCAGCTTGCGCAGGTGGCCGATGTAGAGGGTGAGGAGGGTCGCCGGCACGGCCGGGACCCAGAGGAAGGCCAGGCCGGACACCGCCGCGACGACCGCGCCGAGGGCGAAGGCCAGGAAGAGGACGGTGACCATCCGACGCCGCCGGGCCAGCAGCCGCGCCCGGGGTTCGATCCCGCCCCGCAGCCCGGCCGGCCGCTCGGGGGCGCGGACGGCGGGCCGGTCGGGCTCCGCCGCCACCTCCCGCTGCCGCTCCGGCAGCGGCTCCGGTGCCGGCCGCGGCTCCGCCGCGGCCTCGCCGTCGGGGTCGCCCGAGGCGGCCTCGTCCCGTACGGGAGGGCCGTCGTCGTTGCTCTGCTCGTCGTCACGCGGTTCGTCGCCCAGGGCCCGGGACGCCCGCCGCTCCAGCGCCGAACGCCCGGCCAGCAGGCGGATGGCGGTACTGAAGCGTTCCGTCGGGCGCGCCTCGTTGAGCTCGTCCTGCCTGCGGAGCCACATCGGCACCAGATAGGCGGCCCAGGCCCCTACGATGACGGCGTAGATAAGGCCGCTACTGCTCACGTTTCACACCGTACGGGCGCCGGGGAAGGCCTGGCAGCAATTTGGCACGGCGTGTCGTGTGATCAAGCTGATTCTCCGACTATTTTGCCGGTATTTGTGCCCGTCCGTCGCCACGCCGATGCCATATCGATATTTCTTTCGAACATATATTCAATTACGTGGGCGGCGGGCGGAACTGAGCGTCCGCCAGCGCTTCAGCATCCCCTCGGGAACCTCCTCGGCGGTCAGGGCGTACACGAGGTGGTCGCGCCAGTCGCCGTCGATGTGCAGATAGCGCGGCCGCATTCCCTCCGAGCGGAACCCGAGCTTTTCCACCACCCGGCGGCTCGGCCCGTTCTCCGGCCGGATGCAGACCTCGATCCGGTGCAGGCCCAGGGTGGTGAAACAGTGGTCCACCGACAGCGCCACGGCCGCCGGCATGATGCCCCGGCCGGCCACCGCCTCGTCGATCCAGTAGCCGACGTTGGCCGAGCACATCGAGCCCCAGGTGATCCCGCCGACGGTCAGCTGGCCGACGAGCTTGCCCTGGTGCAGCACGACGAAGGGCAGCATCCGCCCGGCCGAGGCCTCGCCGCGCAGGAAGCGGACCATCTGCCGGTAGGTCGGGCGCGGGCCGGCGCCGCGGCCGGCCGGGCCGGGCGGCACGGTGGCCTCCCAGCGCCGCAGCCAGTCCCGGTTGCGGCGGCTGACCTCCTGCCACTCCCGCTGGTCGCGGCCCCGGATCGGGCGCAGCGCGACGTCCCCCTCGTGGAGTTCTACCGGCCAACCGGCGTTCAGTGCGCTCTCCCGGAAGCAGGTGCGTCGGGCCGGGGGTGGTCCCCGCCGCCGAGTTGGTCGACGGCGTGCGCGAGCAGCGGCTCCAGGACGGCCAGGCCGTCCTGGACGCCGCCGGTCGAGCCCGGCAGGTTGACGATCAGGGTACGTCCGGCGAGGCCGGCCAGCCCGCGGGAGAGCGCGGAGGTCGGGACCTTCTCGCGGCCGTACGCCCTGATGGCCTCGGCGATGCCGGGGACCTGCCGGTCGATCACCCGGGCGGTCATCTCGGGCGTGAGGTCCATCGGGGAGATGCCGGTGCCGCCGGTGGTGAGCACCACGTCGTAGCCGGCCGCGACGGCCTCGCGCAGGGCCGCCTCGACCGGTTCGCCGTCCGGCACCACCCGGGGGCCGTCGACCGTGAAGCCCATCGCGCTCAGGCCCGCCACCAGCAGCGGGCCGCCGCGGTCCGGGTAGACACCGGCCGAGGCGCGGTTGGAGACGGTGAGGGCCAGCGCCCTCATGGCCGGCGCCCTCATGCCGGGCTCCCCGGAGCGAACCAGTCGCCGCTCTTGCCGCCGGTCTTGCTGAGCACCCGGACGGACTCGATGGTGGCGCCCTTGTCGACGGCCTTGACCATGTCGATCACGGTGAGCCCGGCCACCGCCACGGCGGTGAGCGCCTCCATCTCGACCCCGGTACGGTCGGCGGTCCTCACGGTGGCGGTGATCTCGACCGCGTCGTCGGTGACGGCGAGCTCGACCTTCACCCCGGAGACCGCGATCGGGTGGCAGAGCGGGATCAGGTCGGGGGTCTTCTTGGCTCCCATGATCCCGGCGATCCGGGCGACGGCGAGGGCGTCGCCCTTGGGCACGCCCTCGCCCCGCAGCAGCTCGACCACCCGGGGGGAGACCCGGACCCGGCCGGCCGCGACCGCGGTGCGCGCGGTGGTGGCCTTCTCGGAGACGTCGACCATCCGGGCCGCGCCCTGGTCGTCGACATGGGTGAGGCGGTCGCCGGGGGGTGAGGTGGTCACGGGTGGCTCCAGGGGGCGCGCAGATCGAATACCGCGCTACCGTACTCCTCGCTCCGGCCAGGGCGTGGGACGGGCCGTGTCAGGGAGCGGGACGGCCCGTCGCCGGGCCCGCTCAGCCGCCCAGCAGGACGACGTCCACCTCGCTGCCGGCGGGGAGTTCGGTGACGTCCTCCGGCACGGTGATCAGGCAGTCGGCCCTGGCCAGCGCGCCGACCAGGTGCGAGCCCGCGCCGCCGACCGGCTCCACCACGCCGTCGGCCGCCGCGTACCGGCCGCGCAGGAACTGCCGGCGCCCGGCGGGTGAACGCAGCGCCACCGGGCAGAGCGCCCGGACCACCGGGCGGTGGACGTCGGCGGCACCGAGCATGGTGCGGATCACCGGGCGGACGAAGAGTTCGAAGGAGATGTAGGCGCTGACCGGGTTGCCGGGCAGGGCCAGCAGCGGAACGCCGGCCCCGGCACCGATCCGGCCGAAGCCCTGCGGCTTGCCGGGCTGCATCCGCAGCCGACGGAAGTCGACCCCGCCGTAGGACTCGAAGACCTCCTTGACCACGTCGTACGCGCCGACGCTGACGCCGCCGCTGGTGACGATCAGGTCGGCGCGGCCGAGCTGGTCCTCCAGGACGGCGCGCAGCCGCGCCGCGTCGTCCGGCACCCCGCCGACGCGGTAGGCGATGGCACCGGCGTCCAGGGCGGCGGCGGTGAGGGTGAAGCTGTTGGAGTCGGTGATCTGCCCGGGGCCGACCGGCTCGCCGGGCTGGACCAGCTCGCTGCCGGTGGAGAGCACCACCACGCGCGGGCGGGGGCGGACCTTCACGGTGGCCCGGCCGATCGCGGCGAGCAGGCCGAGCTGGGTCGGGCCGAGCCGGGTGCCGGCCTCCAGGACCCGGGCGCCTGCGGTGACGTCGCTGCCGCGGCGGCGGACGTGGGCGCCCTCGGAGACCGGGCGCAGCACCCGGACCTCCTCGTCCTCGACCGCGGCGCCCATCGCGTCGGCGGCCAGGCCCGTACCGCTGCCGCCGTCGGTCCACTCGACCGGCGCGACGGCCTGGGCGCCGGGCGGCACGGGGGCCCCGGTCATGATCCGGGCGGCCTGGCCGGGGCCGACCCTGGGCAGTTCGGCGGCGCCGGCGGCGATGTCACCGACCACCGAGAGCACCGAGGGGTACTCGGCGGTGGCCCCGGTGGTGTCGGCGGTGCGGACGGCGTAGCCGTCCATCGAGCTGTTGTCGAAGGGCGGCAGGTCGCCGTCGGCGAGCACGTCCTCGTCGAGCCGGCAGCCCTGGGCGTCGAGCAGTTGGAGCTCGATCGCGGGCAGCGGGCCGACGGTGGCCAGTACGTCGGCGAGGTGCTCGTCGACGGTCCACAGGCGTGCCGGGCGAGCGGCCGGTGCCGGGTCCGCGGATCCGTCGCAGCAGGCTGCGGCGGGGGTGGGGCTGCTCTCCGTGGACCCGGTCATCGGCGCTCTCGCTCTCTGTCGGTGTGTCAGTCCTGCAGCTCGGAGGCGACGAACTCACGGAGCCAGGAACGGAACTCCGGGCCCAGGTCCTCGCGCTCGGAGGCCAGTCGGACGATAGCGCGCAGGTAGTCCGCGCGGTCACCCGTGTCGTACCGGCGGCCCTTGAAGAGCACGCCGTGCACCTGGCCGCCGCTCTCCGCGTCGCGGGTGGTCAGCTCGCGCAGGGCGTCGGTGAGCTGGATCTCGCCGCCGCGGCCGGGCGGGGTCTCGCGCAGCACGTCGAAGACCGAGGGGTCGAGCACGTAGCGGCCGATGACGGCGTAGTTCGACGGGGCGTCGGCGGTCTCCGGCTTCTCGACCAGGTCGGTCACCTGGAAGACGTCCTCGCCGAAGCCGTTGGCCTTGACGGCCGCGCAGCCGTAGAGGTGGATCTGGGAGGGGTCGACCTCCATCAGCGCGACGACCGAGCCGCCGAGCTCCTGCTGGACCTCGATCATGCGGGCGAGCAGCGGGTCGCGCGGGTCGATCAGGTCGTCGCCGAGGAGAACGGCGAAGGGCTGGCCGGCGACGTGCTGCTCGGCGACCGAGACGGCGTGGCCGAGGCCCTTCGGGTCGCCCTGGCGGACGTAGTGCATGTTGGCCAGGTCGACGGACTCGCGCACCCGGCGCAGACGGTCCTGGTCGCCCTTGCGGGCGAGCAGCTCCTCCAGCTCGTAGGCACGGTCGAAGTGGTCCTCGAGAGCGCGCTTGTTGCGGCCGGTGACCATCAGTATGTCGGACAGCCCGGCGGAGGCCGCCTCCTCGACGACGTACTGGATCGCCGGCTTGTCGACAACGGGCAGCATCTCCTTCGGAGTGGCCTTGGTGGCCGGGAGGAAGCGCGTGCCCAGTCCGGCCGCGGGGACCACGGCCTTGGTAACCGGAATTCGGGGGCTGATCGTCGTCATGCGTTTACCTTACTAAGGCATGTTTTCGCCCGGCCGAGCGCGGTTGACCGGCTATGACAGCACGTCGCTGGGCCCGGCCACGGTGGCAGGCAAAGGGGAGATGCCGGGTGAGGTGAGGGGGTCCTCTCCAGCACAGGGCGACAGACTACCCGGCTTTTCCGAACGGTCACGCTCGGCATCGGAGCCGTCGAGTGGCCGGGAGGAGGCGGCTGCGCGCCAGCAGTCCCCGCCGGCCGCGCGGGCCTCGGCCAGGGCCCGGTCGGCGGCCCGGAGCAGGACGGCGGCATGGGTGCCGTCGGTGGGCAGCCCGGCGAGGCCGACGGCGGCGGTCAGCCCGTTGCCGTTCGGGCGGCGGCCCTCGCGCGGGCCGGAGGACCAGTCCAGCAGCAGGTGGCGGCGGACCGACCAGACCAGCCGTTCGGCGACGTGTGCCGCGCCCTCGGCGCCGGTGTCCGGCAGCACGACCAGGAACTCCTCGCCGCTGTACCGGCCGAGGGTGTCGGAGCGGCGGATCTCCATGCCGAGCCGCTGGGCGAGGTCGCGCAGTATCGCGTTGGCCCGGGCCCGGCCGTGCTCGGCGATGACCGTGTCGAAGCCGGTGATGTCCAGCAGCAGGACGGCCAGCGGGTGCGGAGCCTCCTGCTGGTCGGCCTGCTCGGCACGGCGGGCGCGCTCGATCTCCCGGTCCAGGGTGAGCTGCAGGTGGCGGTAGTTCCAGACCCCGGTGACCGGGTCGCAGGAGGCGGTGCGCTCCAGCTCGGCGCAGCGGGCCTCCAGCTCGCCGACCTGCTCGCGCAGCCGGGCCTCGCGGTCGGCGGCGGCGCCGTCGGCCCGGCGCAGTCGGAGCCCGAGCACGGCGGCACCGGCCAGCGCGGGGGCGCTCAGCGCGGCCAGGGCCTGGACCAGCAGCGGGGTCGACATCGGGGCGCCTTCCGCATGTCAGGCTCTGGGCGTCACGGGCACAGAGCTGTGGAGGATCCCATGCACAACGAGAAGAGCGCGCTGAGGACACGGCTGCTGGCCGAGCGGCGCGCGCTGGCGGCGCAGGAGCGGGAGCAGACGGCGCGCGTGCTGGCCGGGCACGCCGGGGAGCTGGCCGTGCCGGGCGCCACGGTGGCCGCGTACGTGTCGGTCGGCGCCGAGCCGGGCACCCGGCCGCTGCTGGACGCCCTGCTGGCACGGGGCGTCCGGGTCCTGCTGCCGGTCCTGCTGGCCGACAACGACCTGGACTGGGCCGCGTACGAGGGGCCGCAGGCGCTGGCACCGGCCGGGCGCGGGCTGCTGGAGCCGGTCGGCGGGCGGCTCGGACCGGAGGCCGTGACCACGGCGTCGCTGGTCCTGCTGCCCGGCCTGGCGGTGGACCGGCGGGGGCTGCGGCTGGGCCGCGGCGGGGGCTCGTACGACCGGGTGCTGGCCCGGCTCGAACGGGCCGGGGCGCGCCCGCTGCTGGCGGTGCTGCTCTACGAGCACGAGCTGCTGGAGAGCGTGCCGGCCGAGCCGCACGACCTGCCGGTGGACGTCGCCCTCACCCCGTCCGGGCTGCACCGGCTGGGCCGACCGCCGCGGTGACCCGGCCGCCGTCACGGCGGCGGCCCCGCACCCCGGGATCCGAGGTGCGGGGCCGCCGTACGGGCCGAGCCCGGTCAGCCGGTGGTCAGCACCAGCTTGTTCTTGGCCGACTTCTCGACCGCGTCGGGCGAATAGGACCAGGTCAGCAGCTTGCCCTTGAGCCAGAGGTCGGTCTGGTCGTTGTAGTTGGGGTGGAACGCGTGACCGGAGGCGCCGCCGACGTTGATCCAGCGGGACGCGTCGAAGTCGCTCAGGTCGACGACCATCCGCATCGACGGGATCCAGTCCACCTCGTAGCCGGCCGCCGCGTTCCAGCCCGCCGCGTCGACCGCCCCCGAGCCGCCGGAGAGGCGGTACGGGCCGCGGTTGAGCAACCGCTGGACGACGCCGGAGGCGAGCGAGGAGTCGTCGCTGCCCATGGTCTGTTCGCGCAGCGTCAGCTTGTGCAGACGGCCCCAGCTCCAGGTGGAGACGTCCTTGCTGAGCAGCGCGGTGAGGTCCTGACGGGCATTCTTCATTGCCTCGGCGAGCAGGTTGTCGAGGCCCTTCTGCTCGTGGTGCTGCGAGTCGATGTACGTCCACCAGCTGCTGTCGGGCTTCTCCAGCTGCTGGCGCACCACCTCGGTCCACCGGTCGCCGCCGTCCGGCTGGGCCTTGCCCGGGTCGCGGGTGCCGCACTCGGTGACGATCTGGGTGCTGCTGTCCGGCTTGGTCGGATCGGTCTGCCGGCGGACCAGCAGGCAGTTGTCCTCCGCGCGCAGATCGGCCGGGAACTTCTGGCCGAAGGAGAGGCTGAGCAGCTGGCGCCAGACGCCGTTGTAGTAGGCGGCCGCGGCCGAGTCGGCGTCCTGGTGGTAGTTCCAGTCCTTCAGCAGGTCCTGCGCCTCACGGACGTACGGGTCGTCGATCTGCACCTTGAGCAGCAGCGGGACGAGCGTCCTGGCGAGGATGCTGGTGTTGTCGAGCTGCATCTCCTGCATGTCGTCCGGCGAGATCCTGCCGTTGTTCTTGAGCTTGGCGTCGATCTGCTCGGTGATCTCCTTGGCCCGGGTGCCGTACTCCCAGTCCTTGGTCAGCAGGTACTTGTACGACGGGTCGACCACGGCCTGGTTGGCGGTGACGATGTAGCCGGCGGCCGGGTTGAAGCTGTACGGCAGGGCGGTGAAGGGGATGGAGCCCTTCCACTGGTAGGCGGAGTCCCAGCCGGGGGCCGGGTAGCCGCCGTCGCCCTTGCCGCGGACCGGGATGTTGCCGGGGGCCTGGTAGCCGATGTTCTTGGCGTCGGCGTAGATCAGGTTCTGGGCGGGGACGGCGAAGTCCTTGGCGGCGGCCCGGAAGTCGTCCCAACCCTTGGCCCGGTCCAGCGTGAAGACCGCGTCCATGGTCTTGCCCGGGTCGAGCGCCGTCCACTGCAGGGCGACGCCGTAGCCGGTGGTCGAGCGGTCCGGGGCGGAGGTGCCGTTCGGGGCGTACTTGCCGACGTTCTGCTGCTCGGTGCTCTGGTCGGAGATCAGCGGCGCGCCGGTCTGCGTGGTGCGCACGGTGATGGTGCGGTCCTCGCCGCCGGCCACCTTGATGGTCTCCTTGCGCAGGTTGAACTTCACCTCCTTGCCGTCCACCAGGTAGGTGTCCGGGCCGGTGACCTTCTCCAGGTAGAGGTCGGTGACGTCCGCGCCGAGGTTGGTGAAGCCCCAGGCGATGTCCTTGTTGTGGCCGATCATCACGCCCGGCAGGCCGGCGAAGGTGAAGCCCGAGACGTCGTACTGGCAGGCGGCCGAGACGGTCCGGCAGTGCAGGCCCATCTGGTACCAGACCGAGGGCAGGCCGGGGCCGAGGTGCGGGTCGTTGGCCAGCAGCGGCTTGCCGGTGGTGGTGTGCGTGCCGGCGACCACCCAGGAGTTGGAGCCGATGCCCTGGCCCTGCCGGCCGAGCAGCTGCGGCATCGCGTCGATCCGGTCGGTGACGTCCTTGAGCATCGCCTTGGTCGCGGCCGCGCCCTGGGCGCTGGCCGCGCCGGCGGCGCCGGCCGGTGCGGAGCCGTCCGCCGGGCGGTAGGTCTCGCCGGCCACGGTGCCGGTCTTCACGATCGTGCCGTTGCGCGCGTACGGGTACTCCGGGTACAGCTCGGCGATCTTCTCCGGGCTGAAGTCCTGGGCGAGCAGCGAGCGGTCGATCTCCTCCTGGAGGTTCCCGGAGAGGTTCCAGGCCATCGCCTTCAGCCAGGACACCGAGTCGACCGGGGTCCACTGCTCGGGCTTGTAGTCGCCGTTCGCGACACCGAGCAGGGCGTACTCCAGCGAGGCGCTGGCGCCGCCCGGGTGCTCGCCGAGCCAGGCGTTGACGCCGTCCGCGTAGGCCTGGAGGTACTTCTTGGTCTCGGGCGACAGCTGGGAGTCGAACTCCTTCTGCGCCACGTCGCGCCAGCCCATGGTGCGGATGAAGGAGTCGGTCTCGACCTGGCTGTCGCCGAACATCTCGGAGAGCCGGCCCGCGGTGATGTGCCGTCGGACGTCCATCTCCCAGAACCGGTCCTGGGCCTGGACGTAACCCTGGGCGCGGAAGAGGTCCTCCGAGGTGTCGGCGTAGAGCTGGGGGATGCCGTTGGCATCCCGCTTCACGTCGACCGGCGCGCTCAGGCCCGCCACCTTGACGCTGCCGTCGACCTCCGGGAAGGACGCGCGGACCGCGGCCACCCCCCGGTAGCCGCCGTAGCCGGCGCCGGCCACCAGCAGCACGACCAGCACGATCACGATCAGACGGGCGCGCCGGAACTTCTTCGAGCGGGGCATCTGGGTCCTTGCGGTCCTCGATCTGGGGGGCGGGCGGGCATGTCCAGGGCACTCGGCCGTGACAGGGCACCACATTAGGCCGCCTCGGCTGGCGGGCGTGCACGGGGGACGCTCACGGTGGGATCGGACGAGGTCAGCGAAGGGGAGGAAGGGGCCCATGTGAACAGCGAAGCTAAAGATATGGCAAAATGTTAGACTGAGTAACGATCCGCTAGGGGAGCAATCTCCCTGGCCGGTCGGCTCCCTCCGGCCTCACCGCCGTCAGACACCCCGCCCGCCCCCAGCCTGTCCGAGGTGCCCCTGCGTGAATGTCGACCACCTGAACCAGCTGCTCCTCGAGTTCTCCGTGATCCTGCTGGTCGCGGTGGTCGCCGTGCGCATCTCGACCCGGTCCGGGCTACCCAGCCTGCTGATCTACCTCGGCATCGGCGTCGCGCTCGGCCAGAACGGCCTCGGCTTCGCCTTCAACAACGCCGAGCTGACCCAGGTGATCGGCTACGCCGCCCTGGTCGTCATCCTGGCCGAGGGCGGCCTCAAGACGAGCTGGCGCGAGGTCAGACCCGTGATGCCGGCGGCCACCGTGCTCGCCACCGTCGGCGTCGGGATCAGCGTCTTCGTGACCGCCGCCGGCGCGCACTGGCTGGTCGGCCTGGACTGGCGGACCTCCATGCTGCTCGGGGCGATCGTCTCCTCGACCGATGCGGCCGCCGTCTTCTCCGTCCTGCGGATGGTGCCGCTGCCGCACCGGCTGACCGGGCTGCTGGAGGCCGAGTCCGGCTTCAACGACGCACCCGTGGTCATCCTGGTCGTCGCCTTCGCCACCACCGGCGAGCTGGACTCCTGGTACGTCCTGGTCGGCACGATCGTCGCCGAGCTGGCGATCGGCGCGGCGGTCGGCCTCGCGGTCGGCAAGCTGGGCGCGTTCGGGATCAAGCACGTCGCGCTGCCGTCCTCGGGCCTCTACCCGATCGCCGTCCTCGCGCTCACCGTGCTCGCCTACGCCGGCGGCGCGCTGCTGCACGGCTCCGGCTTCCTCGCCGTCTACATCAGCGCGGTCATCCTGGGGAACGCCAAGCTGCCGCACGGCCCGGCCGTCCGCGGCTTCGCCGACGGCCTGGCCTGGATCGGGCAGATCGGCATGTTCGTGCTGCTCGGCCTGCTCTGCACCCCCGAGACCATGGGCTCGGCCGTGGTGCCCGCGCTGGTCATCGGCGCCGTGCTGGTCTTCCTGGCCAGGCCGCTGTCGGTGGTGCTCACGCTCACGCCCTTCAAGCTGCCCGGCCGCGAGCAGGCGCTGCTCAGCTGGGCCGGGCTGCGCGGGGCGGTGCCCATCGTGCTGGCCACCATCCCGATGGTGTCGGGCGCGCCGATGGCCCAGGACGTCTTCAACATCGTCTTCATCCTGGTCGTGGTCTTCACCCTGCTCCAGGGCCCGACCCTGCCCTGGGTCGCCAAGTGGCTGAAGGTCTCCGAGGGCTCGATGGGCCAGGACCTCGGCATCGAGTCCGCCCCCCTGGAGAAGCTGCACGGGCACCTGCTGTCGGTGGCCCTGTCGCCGGCCTCCAGGATGTCCGGCGTGGAGATCGGCGAGCTGCGGCTGCCCGCCGGCGCGGCGGTGACCCTGGTGGTCCGGGAGGGGAGCAGCTTCGTCCCGGACAAGGCCACCGTGCTGCGCGGCGGGGACGAGCTGCTGGTCGTCACGACGGACGAGGTGAGCGAGGCCGCGGAGCGGCGGCTGCGGGCCGTGGACAAGGGCGGCAAGCTCGCGGGCTGGCTGTACGGTCGGTGACCATGGGGGCTTCGCCCAGCGTTCACCTTCCCTTGGCGGGACAGATTTGGATGTCCTCTGTATTGTGGGGGAAAGCGCGTCATCTACGCGCGTATACGCTTGACGATTGACACACCCCAGCATCTGTCTGAAGCAGAGTTGGCGCGACCGCTCGGCGGCCGCGGCCCGGATCTCGGTAACCATGCCGAGCCGGCCCGGTAACTACCCCGGTCGACGCGCGAGAGGACGACTCTCGGCGCCGTCGGGGCCACCCCATGCCCCTTCCGCGCTACCAGGCAGCAGGAAGGACCGACCGTGACGGCCCGCCGAACGGTCGACAACACCGCGGACACCCGCGCCGCCCTGGCCACGCACCCGGACACCGAGCCGGGCGCCGAGGCCGCCACCGACCGGGGCGCACCCGCCCGCGTCGGATACGGGGCACTGCTGCGCACCCCCGGGGCCCGGACGTTCCTCGCCCCCGCCTTCGCCGCGCGACTCCCGTACGCGATGCTCAGCCTGGGCATCGTCCTGCTGGTCCTGGACACCCACGGCTCGTACGGCACGGCCGGCAGCGTGGCGGCGGTCTCGGCCGTCGCCCAGGCCTTCGTCGGGCCGCAGACCGGCCGGCTGGCCGACCGCTACGGCCAGGCCGCCGTGCTCGTCCCGACCGTGATCGTGCACGCGATCTCGGTCGGCGCGCTGATCGCACTGGCCCTGGGCCACGCCCCGGTCTGGACCCTCTTCCTCGCCGCCGCCCCGGCCGGCGCCAGCGTGCCGCAGGTCGGCGCGATGGTCCGCTCCCGCTGGGTCGCCAAGCTCTCCGCGGAGAGCACGGAGGCTCCCGCCCTCTCCGCCGCCAAGCTGAACACCGCGTTCGCCTTCGAGTCCGTGACGGACGAGTTCACCTTCGTGATCGGCCCGGTGCTCGCCGGCGCCATCGCCACCTCGCTCAACCCCTCCGCCGGGCTGATCGCCGAGGCCGCGCTGACCGTGGTCGGCGGGCTCGCCTTCGCCGCCCAGCGGCGCACCGCGCCGGCCAGGCACCCGCACCAGCCCGGCGTCCGCCGCGTCTCCGCGCTCGCCTCGCCCGGCGTCCGGCTGCTGGCCGGCGCGTTCCTGGGCGTCGGCACCGTCTTCGGCGCCATGCAGGTCTCGGTGACCGCCTTCACCGAGTCGGTCGGACAGCCCGGGGCCAACGGCACCGTGTACGGGATCTTCGCCGGCGGCTCGATGCTGGCCGGCGTGCTGTACGGCATGGTCGCCTGGCGGCGAGCCGCCCGGCACCGGCTGATCGCCAGCTACGCGCTGCTGGTCCTGGGCTGCTCGACGCTCTGGGCGATGCCCAACCTGGTCGCGCTGTCCGTCGCCGGACTGGTCTGCGGCCTGGCCATCGCGCCCACGCTGATCACCGGGTACACCCTGGTCGAGACGCTGGTCGCGGACGGCGCCAAGACCGAGGCCTTCACCTGGCTGACCGGTGCCATCGGGCTGGGCCTAGCGGCCGGGTCCACGGTGGCCGGGCGGCTGATCGACGGGCACGGGCCGTCGGCCGGGTTCCTGGTGCCGATGGCCGGTGCCGGACTGGGCCTGGTCGCGCTGGTCGCGCTGCGGCACCTGCTGGTCGCGCCGGGTACGCCGAGCACGGTGATCGCGTCCGCCGGCGAGCGCGGTCCGGCGCCGCAGCTGGTCGGGGCGGTCAAGGGCTGAGGCGCGGGGGCGCGGGCGCCGGCGGACGCGACGCCGGGTGGGCCCGGGCCTGTTCCTTCCGGGGCGCGGACCTGACCCGACCGGTGGCCTGCCGGGACGCGCGCCCGCTCCGGCCGGTGCCCTCCGGGGCGCGGGCCCGGGGCGGGAACGGGACACTTCGGCGCGCCCCCGACTCATCTCACATTCGAGTCGCTGGACTGATCCAGCGGAATGCCGCATCATTGACCATCGTTAGCACTCATCAGGCGAGAGTGCCAGGAGGAAGACAAGTGCCCACGTACCAGTACCAGTGCACCGAGTGCGGCAACGGCCTGGAGGCGGTGCAGAAGTTCACCGACGAGGCGCTGACCACGTGCCCCGACTGCCAGGGACGACTCCGCAAGGTCTTCTCGGCCGTGGGTGTGGTCTTCAAGGGCTCCGGCTTCTACCGGACCGACAGCCGTTCGTCGTCCAGCAGCTCGGTGGGCACCGGTTCCTCGGCACCGGCCTCGGGCGCGACCTCGTCGAGCTCGTCCTCGTCGGCGGCCTCGTCCTCGTCCTCGGGCGGCTCGACCCCCGCGGCGAGCCCGGCCCCGGCGGCGAAGCCGGCCGGCTGAGTCCAGACTTCGAAAGGCCCGTGGGCCCGCGCCACCGCGCGACCCACGGGCCTTTCGCCTGCCCGGGGGCGGGCGGGTGCTCCCGGGCAGGCCGGCCCGTGACCGGCGATCTCTGACCGCCGGCGGAGCGGGCGCGGCCCAGGGCGGCCTGCGACCGGCACCCGGCGCCCTGGTGTCCTGGTGTCCCGGTGCCTGGCGTCCACCGGGGGCGGCGGTCAGCCGAGCACCAGCCGATTGCCCCGTACGGGTGTACGAAGTTGTCCACAGGGCCGAGTTGTCCACAGGCCTGGGGAAGGGGATTTCGCCGAACTCGCGGGCCGCCCAGAGTGTGCGTCCAAGAGCCGGACCGCTTCTCGGGCCGGCACCCTGCGACCACCGGCGGTGCCCATGTCGACCACGAGCCTCCCCCTGCCGTTCCCGCTGCCGCTCCCCGCTCCGGCCGTCCCACCGCGGCAGGAGGTGCCGTCCTTCCCGCCGATCCGGCGTGGCGGCGGGCGCCTCCACCGGCTCCGCAGGGCCCTCCGGCACCGGCCCGGGGCGCCCGCACTGATCCTGCTCGTGCTGGCGGCCGTGCTGGCCTTCGGGCCCGCGCGGGCGGGTCTGTCCCCGCCGGGCGCCGCGCCGGTGGGCCGGACGGGTTGTCAATCAGGCACCCTCGAAGATCACCCGTAACCGGACAACGACTTCGTCGTTCACGCGGCATGAAAGGCTTCAAGCAATTCCTGCTGCGTGGCAATGTCGTCGAACTCGCCGTCGCCTTCGTCATCGGCGCGGCCTTCACCGCCGTCATCAACGCCTTCGTCAAGGGCGTGATCAACCCGATCGTCGGCGCCTTCGGGGCCAAGGACCTCACGTCCTACAGCTCCTGCCTCAAGGGCCCTTGCGAGGTGAGCGCGACCGGCGAGGTCACGACCGGCATCCTCATCCTGTGGGGCTCGGTGCTGAGCGCCCTCCTGCAGTTCGTGATCACCGCAGCCGTCGTCTACTTCTGCCTGATCCTGCCGATGACGAAGTTCTCCGCCAGGCGCAAGAGCCTCGCCGAGGTCCAGGCGGAGGCCGAGGCCAAGGAGGTCCTCCTGCTCACCGAAATCCGCGACGCGCTGGTCACGCAGCAGCGCTGAGCGCCTTCCCCGTCAGTCGCCGTGGTGCGGCGGGCGCTGGCTCAGGTACCAGTCCAGTCCCCGCACACCGCCCTCCCCCGCTCCCGGGCGCCCGCCCCAGCCGGCGTCGGTGTCGTCGCGGGACTGCTGGTCCAGCGGGTCCTTGAAGACCAGCCGGGCCTTCGCCGCCGCCTCGGTGCCGCCGGTCGCGGCCTTGGCTCCGCCCGCCGTCGTCACGGCCTCCGCCGTGTCCGTCCCGTCCGCGCCGTCCGTCCTGTCCGCGCTGTCCTGCCCGGGCTGCTGCTCGCTCACCGGCCCGCCTCCGTCTCGCACATCGTCCACCCCTCCAGCCTAGAAGCTCCCCACCCCGGTGCTGCCCGGCCTCCCGGCACGCCCCCGGGCCCCGGTGCGGAGCAGTCCACACCGGGGCCCACGACAGCGGCCGCCACCGCTGTCACCGGCGGCGCAAGCACGACCGACCGCGACCGGGAGGCCTCAGGCGGCCTCGAAGCCCGCGTGGTCGGCGATCCGCTTCAACTCGGCCAGCGCATGCTTCTCGATCTGGCGGATCCGCTCACGCGTCAGCCCGTGCTGCTTGCCGACCTCGGTGAGCGTCCGCTCGCGGCCGTCCTCCATCCCGTACCGCGACCGGATGATCGAGGCCGTCCGGTCGTCCAGGCGCCCGATCAGGCCGTCCAGCTCCTCGCGGCGGAGCATGACCATCACGGCGTCCTCCGGGGACGTCGCCCCGGTGTCCTCGACCAGGTCGCCGAACTGGGTCTCGCCCTCGTCGTCGACCGACATGTTGAGGCTCACCGGGTCACGCGCCCAGTCCAGCACGTCCTTGATCCGTGCCTCGGTGGTGTCCAGCTCGGCCGCGATCTCGGCCGGCTCGGGCTCGCGGCCCAGCTCCTTGGACTTCTCACGCTGGACCCGCCGGATCCGGCCCAGTTCCTCGACCAGGTGGACGGGCAGCCGGATGGTGCGCGACTGGTCGGCGATGGACCGGGTGATCGCCTGCCGGATCCACCAGGTGGCATAGGTGGAGAACTTGAAACCCTTGGCGTAGTCGAACTTCTCCACCGCCCGCACCAGGCCGGCGTTGCCCTCCTGGATGAGGTCCAGCAAGGGAAGACCGCTGCGGGGGTAACGCCGCGCGACGGCGACCACGAGCCGGAGATTGGAGCGGATGAAGACGTCCTTGGCGCGCTCGGCGTCCTCGGCTATCGCCTCCAGCTCCTCGCGCTTGACGCCCTTGGGGAGCTCCGCCTCCTCCAGCAGGTGCTGGGCGTACACGCCGGCCTCGATCCGCAGCGAGAGCTCGACCTCCTCGGCGGCATCGAGCAGGGGCGTCCTGGCGATCTCGTCGAGGTACATGCCGACCAGGTCACGGTCGGCCTCAAGGTTGGTCGGGCGGGCCGCGCGAGTCCGGTCGGCCCTGTCGCGAACGACGGCACGGGTGGCCATGCTTGCTCCCTTTGCTGGTGTTGCCGAGGTCTGCCTGCCTGCCCCCGAGAGGGCAAGAATGCGGGCCCCGAGGGGCTCACACGTAACGATCCAACGAACAGATTCCGGACAACATTCCCAAGTCGCTCAGATTCTTCCAGCGATGCAGTATCCTGCCGGATTTCACCGCGATCCTGGACGGAGGGTGACCACTGCGGCACCACAGGTGTCGGCCGGGTGACCGATCCGGAGCGGCCACCGGCGCCGGGCGGCACTCCCCCGGGGGCCACGGCCGCCCACGCGTGGAGCTGCCGGCCCGCCTCTTTGCACACTCTTCACTTTTGTGAACCATCCGACAGCCGCCCGCGTTCCCGCTCCGCTCGGCCTCGGTCGGCACCCCCGGGCCTCCCGCACCCCGAAGCCGCCCGCGCTCGCGCCCCGGCGCACGCAGGTTCTCCGCACAAAAGATGCCAAATCGCTATCGCCCCGGCGTCCGATCAGCACAACGCATGGGGAAGGTGTCAGCCATGCACCTGACCAACAGCCCGCCGTCGCTCACCCCGCGTAATCGCCATCTGCTCCGGCACGCGGCGCTCGCGGCGGGCTGTGCCGCGCTGTTCGCCGCCCTGGCCACCCTGGTGCAGGCCACCTGGTCCCCGCTCGCCGGCCTCGACCAGGGGTGGACCGACAGCATGCACAGCGACGCCCGGGGCCGAAGAGTCTGGGTCGCCTCGGTGCAGATGCTCTCCGACATCGGCGGCACGATCACCATGCGTACGCTGCTCGGCGTGGCCGCCGTCTGGCTCTGGCTGATCGGGGCACGGGTGCTGGCCTGCTGGACAGCGGCACAGACCCTGGTCGGCTGGGGCCTCCTGTGGGCGCTGAAGCTCTCCTTCGACCGCCCGCGGCCGCACTTCACCGACCCGGTCGCGCACGCCGGCGGCCCGGCCTTCCCCTCCGGGCACGCGATGGCCTCCGCGATCACCTGCGCCGTCCTGGTCGGGCTGGTCTGGCACCGGACCTCACGCGGCGGGCGGATCGCCGCCTGTTCGGTCGCCGCGCTGACGGTGCTGACGGTCGGCTGGACCAGGATCGCCCTCGGTGTCCACTGGCCGAGCGACGTGCTGGGCGGCTGGCTGGCCGCCGGGGTCGTCCTGGGCGCGGTCACCGTCGCCGTCGAACTCCGCCGGCCCGGCGCGCTGGCCCGGGACATCCGACGGGTCAGCTGGCGGACCAGGCCGAGGGTCCAGCGCGTCCTGGTCTCCCCCGTCGCTCCGGCGCCCTACGACCCGGCCTTCGAGGAGGCCGGCGACCGCCCGGACGGCGCGGTCCACTGACGCGAACCGCCGGGAGGCCGGGCCGCGGCACCTCGACGCGGGGCCGACCGGAACCGCGGCCCCGGCCTCGCCCGGCCCACCGGCCACCCCTAGCCTGGCCGCCATGCCGCTTCCTTCGACGCCCGACCGCCCCGCCGCCTCTCCCGACCACCCGGACCGGCCGCTGCGGGTCGCCGCGGCCCAGGCCCAGGCCGTGGCCGGTGACATCCCCGCCAACGTCGCGACCGTCGCCGAACTGATCCGCGAGGCCGCCTCGGCCGGGGCCCGCCTGGTGCTCTTCGCCGAGAAGTTCCTGTCCGGCTACGAGCCCGAGCTGATCCGGACCGACCCCCTCAAGTACACCGTCCAGCCCGGCGATCCCCGGCTCGCGCCGATCGCCGACGCCTGCCGGGAGAGCGGCACCGCCGCCGTCGTCGGCGCGGCCGTGCGGGACGCCGACGGCGAACTGCGCATCTCCGCACTCGTCTTCGGCCCGGACGGCACCATCGCCACCCGGTACGACAAGCAGTACCTCTTCAAGACCGAACGGGACACCTACCGCCCCGGCGACACCGGCTGCACCCTCCAACTCGACGGCTGGCGGCTCGGCCTGGGCATCTGCTACGACTCCGGCTTCCCCGAGCACGCCCGCGCGGCCGCCCTCGACGGCTGCCACGCCTACCTGGTCGGCGCCCTGTTCAGCGTGGGCCACGGCCACCACGAGTCCCGCACCTGGTTCCCGGCCCGGGCGCTCGACAACACCGTCTACACGGTGCTGGCCAACCACATCGGCACCACCGGTGGCTGGCAGACCTGCGGCGCCAGCGCCGTCTGGTCCCCCGACGGCCGCCTCCTCGCCGAGGCCGGCCCGGACCGGCGTGAACTGGTCGTCGTCGACCTCGACCCCGAGGTCCTGCGCGCCACCCGCGAGGCCGAGAGCCTGCTCGCCGACCTCGCCACCCGGCCGCCCGCCACCTCGCGCAGCCGACACCCCCTCGGCTGAGCACGCGCCCCGGTCGGGGGCACGAGCGCCCGCGCCCCCGACCACGGGTACTCCCCGACCGCGGTGGCCCGCTACGCCGCCCGCATGGCGGCCACCACCGTCATCCTGCCCACCCGGCGGGCCGGCAGGACCGCCGCGGCGAGCCCGGCCAGCACGGTCAGCGCCAGCGCCGCGAGCACCGGCAGCACGGGCGGACCACCGACCGTCCCCAGGGTGGAGGTGACCGACCGCGCGGCCGACCAGCCGTAGACCAGCCCCAGGCCCGTGCCGACCAAGGCCCCGGCCGACGAGAGCAGGACCGCCTCCAGCGTGAGCATCCGGCGCAGCTGCTGCCGGGACATCCCGATCGCCCGCAACATGCCGATCTCCCGGGCCCGCTCGCTGACGCTCAGCATCAGGGTGGCCGCGACGCCCAACCCGGCGATCGCCACCGAGAAGCTCAGCAGCGCCATGCTGATCAGCATCATCCGGTCCAGCATCGAGCGCAGGTTCTCGGCCTGCGCGGCCGTGTCGACGACGGTGACCTGCGGTTGGCCGGCCAGGGCCCGGTCCATCGCCTGACGGGCCGCGAGCCGATCGGTGCCCTCCGCCGGGCTGATCCAGAGCGTGGTGACGGCCGCCCCCGGGGCGAGCCGGTCCAGGGTCGTCCCCGTCACCAGCAGGACGCCCCCGCTCTGGAGCGCGAACGGGAGGGTGCTGCGCCCGGGCTCGAACCGCAGGGTGGCGGCGGGCCCGCCCACGGCGGCGCCGATCCGGTGCACACCGTCCGCACCCTCGCCCGGCGCGTCACCGAGGCCGCTGAGCGCGACGCCGTCCGTCAGCGCCCGGGCCCGGTCGACGCCGTCCGCGGTCGAGCTGAGCAGCGCCGGGTCGGCCGCGACCACCAACGTGCTGCGGCCGTCGACCTCCAAGGTGGCCGAGCGGACGGGCGTGACGCCGAGCGCACGTTCCCGCCCGAGCGCGCCGAGCACCCCGGCATGCAGCGGTCCGCCACCGGTGGTGGTCACCGAGAACGCGCCGGGCTGGCGGGCGGAGACCGCCGGCACCAGGGCGTCGGAGGTCATCTCCAGCGCGGTCACGGCGCTGACCATCACCGTCACGCCGAGCAGGAGCGCCGACCCGGTCGCACCGGTGCGCCTCGGATTGAGCCGCAGTTGCTGGGTGGCGAGCCTGCCCGCCGTCCCGCAGAGCCTGCGCGCCGGCACCCCGAGCCCGGCGACCACCACGGGCAGCAGCCGGTGGCAGAGCCGCAGCACCCCGAAGAAGCTGCTGATCGCGCCCAGGGTGACGGCGAGCAGCGACAGCGGCGGCCCGGTCGTCACCCCGGCCGCCAACAGCGCGGCGCCCGCCACCAGCAGCAGTCCGGACAACAGCCCGGCCCGCCACCCGGCCCCGCCCTCGGCGGCACCGGGCGCTCCCCCCAGCGCGGCGATCGGCGCCACGCCCGAGGCGGCCTTCGCCGGCCCGCGCACGGCGAGCACGGTGAGCGCGACACCGAACAGCCCGGCCAGCAGGCAGGTGAGCGGGGACGGCATGAGCGAGATGTGCACCGGCCCGAGGTCGGCACCGCCCGCCAGCGCGGTGGCGGCGCCGCAGATCCCCGTACCGACCAGCACCCCGGCCACCGACGCGCCCGCACCGAGCAGCAGGCCCTGGCGGCGGATCAGTCTCCGGACCTGCGCACGGTCGGCGCCCACGCAGCGCAGCAGGGCGAGCTGGCGGCTCCGCTGGGCCAGGACGACGGAGAAGGTGTTGCCGACCACCATGCGGGCGACGGCGAGGGCGATCAGGACGAACGACAGCGCGGCGATCAGCACCACCCCGTAGAGGGTCCCGCTCTGCCGGGTCGCCTCCTCGACGGCGGCGTCCCGGGTACGCACCTCGGCGCCGTCGAGGGCGCGGCGCAGTGCCTCGGCGGTCTGCGAGCGCGAACTGCCGGGGGCGAGCCGAAGGTCCAACCGGGTGGCGCCGACGCCGGTCGCGTACTGCGCCATCAGGCCCTCCGGCACGGCGAGCACGGGACGTCCGGCCAGGCTGGGCGCGCCGCGCCCGTCCAGGGTGCCCACCAGGCGGGCGGTGGCGACGGTGCCGTCGGCCCGGCCGAGCCGGAGCTCCGAGCCGGGCCGGGCCTCGACGCGCTCGGCGGTGTCGGCGTCCAGCAGGACCTCGTCGGGAGCGCCGGGCCACCGGCCGTCCTTGAGCAGTTGCCAGCGCAGCGCCGGGTCGGTCGCGATCGAGCTCACCGCAGCCGCTTCGTCCAGCGCCCGCCCGCTCGGCGCGAGCACCCCGCCGCGACCGACCAGCCGCAGCACCGCCTCCGCCACCCCCGGCACCTGCCGCGCCCGGTCGGCCGCCTCCGCGTCCAGACCACCCTGCGCCGGGGCCCTGGTCACCTGGATGTCGGCCGGGCCCACCTCGGCGGCGGCGCTCTGGCCGAACGAGTCGACCAGCGCGCCGCTGCCGCCGACCGAGGCGATCAGAAAGGCCACCCCCATCGCGACCGCCGCACCGGTGAGGGCCAGCTGCCGGAACTGCCCGCGCAGCTCGGCCAAGGTGTATCGGTACGTCGTCATCGTTCCTCGTTCGACCCGCCCGACCGGCCGTGATGCGCCGTCAGGATCATGATCGAGCGTAGGTCGGGCAGCGGGCCGCCCTCATCGGCGCGACGTAGCTTCCTCGATCAACCCGAGGGTTGACCCGGAGCCGCACACCTCCTCCCCGAGAGGTACGGCCACCCCTGACCCGGGCACCCGGCCCGGACGCCCCGTCAGGTTCGGGCGACTGCGGGGAACGGCCGCGGACCCCCTCCACCCGTCGCCGCACGGCCGGGGCGCGGCTGCGACGGCGGCGCACGGCATCCGGCGGCGGGCGGCGGGCGGTGACTCGCGCGGTCGCGGGACCGGTCACCGGGCGACCGCATCGGCCCCCGTACGCCCGGACACGGGCGAGCCCAGCACGAGAGCCCCGCGACGGCGACCGACCCACCGCAGCCGCGACCGGCCGCCCGGCGGAGTGCGCAGGAACGCCGCAGGCCCTCCACCCGGATGGGCGGAGGGCCTGCGGCCTGCGCGTTCGTTGTGCCCCAGGCAGGATTCGAACCTGCGACACCGGCTTTAGGAGCACAGTTGTCGCTCACGTGCCGTGACCTGCGCGAAGGCAGTACTTGGTTCCACGCCGAGGTCCAACCGCCACCGCCCGCATTTCCCCGTGGCTCCCCGTCCGTCCTGGCACGTCTGTGGCACGGGCCGGGAGCCTCAACCACGCCAGTCGGCAGAGCGCGACGGCCACGTCGTCGCCCGGCTTGAAGCGCGGCCTGCGAAGGCTGTCCAGTGAATAATCGCGCTGCGACACCTAACCCTGCTGCACATCAGCTGGCGCTATGAGGAACGATCCAGGAAGGGATCCTGCTCCCGGAATGAAGCAAGCAGCTGCCGCAACTGGCCCCGCGAGCACCAGATTCCGTACGACACAGACCAAGTTGCCCGCGATTGTCAGATCGAGAGCATCACTGATCGTCATCGTCTGGCATCCCGAACCCGCAACACAAACAAGTACCACCGATTCCGGCGGAAGCGGGAGATCCGGAAGGTGCGGAAGTACAGCAGCCACTCCCGCGTCGCGGTCCGGCACCTGAGGCAAGTGCGACAGCGGATCAGCTGACCCAGCACTCGGGGCCGGCGCGTGACCCACCACCTCGACTCCAGCATGGGCCTGGCTGGAGTCACCTGCAAACGCCAACCCGGCGCCACCGGTCACCATTGCTGCGGATGTTACTGCAACCACTACCGTACGAGATAATCTACTTGCGAAGCCCATGACAATGCTCCTCAGTGGGCGTCTTTCGCAGTCTCAATTACGCTCGAGCAAATATCCCGCCCGAGCTCTAATGGCACAACGGCACTCCCATGCCAGCATTTCCGATTGGCTGCTGGCTGCACTTCCACTGCAGCATAGAGATGGGGGCTGACGCAACCCCCGGCCCACTGCCTTGAAATACAACGCTGACGCAACCATTCAGAGGCCCGGAGTCGGTAGCTCTCTGCTGCTGACGCCGGGCCATTTCCAGTCCACTCAGGAGTTCACGTGCCAACTCCCGGTCCCCTGCGGTGGCGTCGTCAGAGTGTCTGACGACGACGGACCCTGGAGCTTCCGCGATCCCTCGACAGTTGCTCCTGGTGAGCAGTGGGCCACCCCACAAGTCCATGACGCGCGGAGAGCAGCCGGACCCAACCGCCGAGGAGCCTGCGGCTTAGAACCGAGACGAAGCCGAGCGCGGGTAGGGTCACCGTCATGGGCAGGCTCGTTCTCATGGACCTCGACAACACGCTGATTAACCGGAACGGTGCCGTGACAGATTGGGTCACCGACTTCAGCGTGGCTCGGGGGTTGTCAACAGAGGCCGTCCAAGCGGTGTCCGAGGCCGTTCGGGAGCGCGCGACGCCGGAGACGTTCGAGGGCCTTCGCAGCGCCCTCGGTCTCGCGGAGTCCGCAGTAGAACTGTGGGATAGCTACGTGGCCGGGCTAGCTGCGCGGGTGGTCTGCGCTCCTGCGACGTTGTCCCGGCTCGATCGACTGCGCGTTGCTGGTTGGTCGGTGGGCGTGTTGACCAACGGGGCTACCGACATACAGCGGGCCAAGCTCACGGCTACCGGCATCCTCGACCGCGTGGACGCGGTCTGCATCTCGGAGGAGGCTGGGGCCCGAAAGCCTGAGCCAAAGGCGTTCCAGGTTGCGGTTGCGCGGTGCGGGGGAGCGCTTCTAAGCGATGTCTGGATGGTCGGCGACAATCCGGTGACGGACATCGCTGGGGCCAGTGGGGCCGGTCTGCGGACCATCTGGATCTCGGCTGGGAGCGACTGGACCAGCCCGGACCATGCCCCTGACCACATCGCCGAGACCGCTGCCGATGCCGCAGACTTCCTGCTCGGACTTCCGGAGACTTCACGATGACCATCAAGCCGACCGTCGGCATCCTCCATCCCGGGAGCATGGGCGCCGCAGTGGCCGCCTGCGCCCAACCGAACGCGGCGCGGGTGCTCTGGTGTCCGGCGGGCCGTAGCGCGGCCACCAAGGCCCGGGCCGAGCGGAACGGGCTGGAACCGGTTGCCGGATTGGATGAGCTGCTGGAGCAGGCTCACATCGTCCTCAGCGTCTGCCCACCGGCCGCCGCCGAAGACTTGGCCCGCGCTGTCGCCGATCGGCGGTACGCGGGCGTCTATGTGGAAGCCAACGCGATCAACCCCGAACGGACGCAGCGCATCGCCGCGGTGTTGGACGGATGCGCCCACGCGGTGGTCGACGGCGCTGTGATCGGCTCACCTCCGGTCGGTGGCAAGCGGACCCGGTTGTACCTGTCCGGTCCAGCGGACGCCGTCTCGCTGCTGGAGGACCTGTTCGCCGGTAGCCCAGTAGAGACACCCGTACTGGGCAGCGACGTTGGCCAGGCATCGGCCCTGAAGTTGGCGTACAGCTCCTATCAGAAGGCGTCCCGCGTGCTGGCGGCCGTGGCGTTCGGCGCGGCGCGGGCCCACGGCGTGGACGAAGCGCTGCTGGATGTCGCAGGCAAGCGGCAGGGCAGCTACCTGGTGGAGACCGGATACATCGCCAAGACTGCAGCGCGAGCGTGGCGATGGGGACCGGAGATGGAGGAGGCCGCTGACATGCTGTCCGCCGATGGACTACCGGACGAGCTGTTGCGGGCTGCTGCCCAGACCCTGGCGCGCTGGGAGGACAGCAAAGACCTCGCCGAGCTGACGCCCGACGAGGCCCTTGACCGCCTGGCCCGCCCGTAACGGCCGGACTTATCTACTGCGGACGGCCCACTTCACCGCCTCGTGAGAGCAGCGCGTGGATGAGCCGGGCCGCCTCCGCCGGTTCGACGCTGGCGGTGTCCAGCGACAGGTCCCATGCCTGCGCCGGGTGTGCTTCGACATCGGCCTGTGTGGCGTCCCACGCGGTCAGCCGGGCTTCGGTATCGCTGTCCCCGCGGCCGGCGGAGCGGGCCTTGGTGGTTTCGCGTGAGCACCAGAGCAGTACGGCTGACCAATCCGCCGGGTAGCCCGTCACAAGAGCGTCGATGCCCTCAACCTGGCCCAGATGCACGATCGGGACACCGAGGTCGAACGCGTCGTCCAGTCCGGGGCGATCGATGACGTAGGTGTTGCCGTACCGGCTGTTCTGGTACAGGACGTCGCCGGCCTTCTCCAGTTCGGCGAGTTGCTCACTGGTGCCCATCCGGTAGCCAGCAGACTTCCCCGATCCGACCTTCAGCCGGGAGAACAGCCGGTAGTTCGCACTGACCTCTTGGAGGGCCCGGGTAACTGTGTCCTTTCCGGCGGCCGGTGGTCCATAAAGAATCAGACCCGGGGCAGTCACAGTCCACCGCCACTCAGCACGTCGCGGGCTTGGTCGGCAGCAGCGATGGCCGCGCCGAGGCGGTTATCCACGACGAAGTGCGGACCCTGGGGCCGCAGTTTCAGGTCGATCGCGCCCAGGTACTCGTCCCAGGACTCCATCTTCCACATGTCCCGGGCCGCGCCACGGAACTCGATGTACTCGCGCATTGAGTCTGGGTCACACTCGACCCAGATGGCCGCGACGGTGGCCCGCTTGGCCTTGCAGCGATTGTAGAACCGCTGCATCCAGTCCGCCTGCGAGAATTCCGCAATGAACGGTGCGTCGAGGATCACGGAAGTGCCGCAATCGATGTTGTCCCATGCCGATTCCATCAGGCAGCGGTATTCGAGCGGGCGAATCTTCTCGCGGTAGAGGTCGGAACTCCGGTCGTTTGCTTCGCCGCCAAGCGCCGTTAGGAGCTGATCGACGAGCGGCCGAGTCAGCGAGTCCTTGTCCAGGATCGGCCAGCCGGTGAGGCGTCCGAGGAACTTGGCGAACTCACTCTTTCCGGAGCCTGCATACCCGCCGACCAGGAGAATCATCGGGCCGGAGTTCTCTCCGCTGGCGCGACGCTGCCACTCGTCGATCACGCGGTTGCGGAAAGCGTCGGCATTTACGCCGTCCGCGCCCTCCCGGATGCTGCCGAGAGCTTCGCGGATCGCCTTGGCCAGATCGGGGACAGTCTCTACTGCGCGCTGGTTGGGCACCGTGGTGACCTCTCCGGGGAGAGCCCGGCGAAAGCCCAGTTCCGCCTCGTTCAAGCGGTAGAGAATGCGGTATGCCCGGCGATAATCGGGGCGCGGGTATGAGGTCCCTTTCTCGTGCGCCCAGACCGTCTGAAAGTTCGCGGCAAGGTTGAACTTGTGCCGTTCGCCGATTTCCCGCAGCTTCTCGCCGACTTCCTCAAGGGTCAGGTTGTGGGATTCCCTGGCCTCCCTGAGTGCTGCCGGATTCCAATCTGGGCGTTGCCGAGCCATATTCCCCTCCTAGGAAACTGCTCGTGCCGCGAGTGTAGCGGCTCGTTGAGTCACCAGAAAATCGTGATAGCGGTCGTGATAGCAGTCGTGTAAGAGTTCGCGACTGAATGTCGGTAAGGCTCCGTGATACAGATCTCGCGGCAACGGGTGTGAACTGAACTCCATTCCACCCCAGGAGGCATCAATGAAGTGCCACCCGCCCCAATATGCAGTCAGGGGACCGCAGCGAAGCCGCGATCCCCTGACGCCCCCGCCCGCTGATCACCGGGCTTCAAGCTCCGCGACTCGCGCTTGCAGGTCGCGCAGCTCGCCCCGAACCTCTGCCAGCTCGCGCCGCAGCTGTCCGGCCTCGCCGGCCGTCGCGGCTGCCGCCTTGGAGGCTGCGTCTGAGGTCAGAAAGGCAGCCTTGCCTTGGTGGCTTACGACCAAACCGGTCTCCCGCAGGTGGGCAACGGCCGCCCGGGCGACCGTTGGGGTCACCCCGTAGTGAGCCTGGAGCTTCGCCAGTGACGGGATCTTCCCGTCAGCAGCGAACTCTCCGGCCGCGATCCTTGCGCAAAGGTCGTCCGCCACCTGCCGGTAGGCGGACTTCTCTCCGGTCCATTCGACCATCAGCACTCCACATCCCTCTGCGTCTCTGCCACATAGTGCCGCAACGCCCGGCCGGAACCAACGCTTCCGCATGTCGTGGGACCGATCGGCTTGCCAACTCTGCCTCTCTGCCTCACAGTGGACTCTGAGGCAGAGAGAACAAAGCTCTCTCGAACCTCGCTATTCCCGCACGTCCAACGCCCGGAGGGGTGGGGTGACAGCCCCCCGAAGGAAGCGGCCGTTCCTTGATAACTCAACAGAGTGCTGATCAACGAACGAGTGTCTTTGGTCCCCGATCCGCGCCTCTCGTGGCGGGTCGGGGGTCATGGCTACTCGTGACATGACGAGTGGCTCGGACCCAACAAGTCGGGCCGCCGCGCTCCGGCCAAGGAACGCGCGGCGGCCCTCGGGTCCACACCCACCTAGTGCCGTATCAGGCAACGTTCGCCCCGCGTTCTTGCCGGTCGAGTGCGGCGCGCGCGGGGCACGTAGTCTCGCGGGATGCATTCTCACCTGA